>JASHUI010000101.1:0-4601 GCA_030040095.1 Streptosporangiaceae bacterium
GCCGGCGGACAGGCTGCCGCCCGCCGCCAGCAGCGCGATACCGGCCAGGATCGCCAGCGCGGCGACGCCGAGCACGGGCCAGCCCGGCGCCGTGGTCGCGGGCCGCTCGCGGATCTGGGTGCCGGACGGCCGCTGCGTCGTGGCGTCCGCGCCGTTGGTCTCCACGCTCACGGCCGACCTCCCTGGCTCTGCCTAGGCGCTTCTCTGCCTAGGCCGCAGTATAGTGATATCACCTTTTCTCCCGCAGCGCTTGACGCCGGCGGGTCACGGCACGATCCAGACATAGCCGGACGGGGTTACCATCCACGGGTGGACGCGATGCTCGGCCGCTGCCGCCTGGAGACGCTCAGGAAGCGAAAGAGCCATAAGTGGCGGGTGTACCCCGGCGACGTGCTCCCGGCCTTCGTGGCGGAGATGGACTTCGACCTGGCCGCGCCCATCGTCGAGGCGGTGCGGTCCGCGCTGGCCGTCGGGGACTGCGGCTACGGCGATCCCGGCGACCTCGGCGAGGCGTTCGCGGCGTTCGCCGCCAAGCGGCTGCGCTGGTCACCGGACCCGGCCCGGGTCTACGCGATCCCCGACGTGATGACCGGCGTCGCCGAGGTGCTCCGGGCCGTCACCCCGCCGGGATCCGGGGTCGTCATCAACCCGCCCGTCTACCAGCCGTTCTTCTACCGGGTCCGGCTGTCGGGGCGGCGGGTGGTCGAGGCGCCGCTGCGCCGCGGCGACGACGGCCGCTACGACCTGGACCCGGACGCGCTGGACCGGGCGCTCGCGGCCGACGGCGTCGCCGCCTACCTGCTCTGCAGCCCGCACAACCCCACCGGCCGGGTCTGGTCGCGGGACCAGTTGCTCACCGCGGCCGACATCTGCCACCGCCGCGGCGTCGTGCTGCTCGTCGACGAGATCCACGCGCCGCTCGCGCTGAGCGGCGCGGAGCACGTGCCGTTCCTGTCCCTCGGCCACCAGCAGTCCGAACGCACCGTCTCGTTCACATCGGCCTCGAAGGCCTGGAACATTCCCGGGCTGAAATGCGGCCTCGCCGTCGCCGGATCGGACGAACTGCGCGGGGTGCTGGAGGAACGCTGGGAGACCCTGTTGCCCGGACAGCTCGGCGTGCTCGGGTCGGTCGCGGCCTTCGCCGACTCGCTGGCCTGGCTCGACGCGCTGCTCGCGCAGCTCGACCAGAACCGCGGGCTGCTGGCCCGGCTGCTCGGCGAGCACCTGCCCGGGGTGCGCTACCGGCCGCCGGAGGCGAGCTTCCTGGCCTGGCTGGACTGCCGGGAGCTTGGCCTGGGCGACGACCCCGCCGCGACGTTCCTTGGCCGGGGCCGGGTCGCGCTGAGCGCCGGCCCCGGCTTCGGCGCCCAGGGGCGCGGGTTTGCCCGGCTGAACATCGGCACCTCGCCCGAGCTGATCGAGGAGGCCGTGCGGCGGATGGCCGCCGCGGTGGCGGCCTAAGAGCCGCACACCGCCGCCTCGCCCGTCGGCCCGGCCGCGGGCTTGATCAGCGCGCTGGCGACCAGGGGAACGCGGCGAGGTCCGGCTCCACCCATCCGGCCCTGGCCTGAGGCGAGGCCAGCGTTGCCGCGGTGTAGTGCCGCATCAGCAGCCGCTTGTCCAGCAGCGCCGGGTTCCGCGCGGCGAAGACCTCGAAATCGGTGACCGACGGGTCGGCCGCCACGTGATGACCGACGATCTCGGCCCAGGCGCGCGTGATCGTCACGTGGAACTTCTGCGGCGCGTGCGAGGTCAGGTGCCTGAGCCAGTCGCTGATCCGGTCGACGGCCCCGGCCGTCCCGTACCGGCGGGCGGCGAGGAACGCCAGGTGGACGTGCTGCCGGTGCCGGAACCCGGTACCGGGCGGCCCGATCTCCGCCAGCAGCCGGGCCAGTTCGGAGCGTTCAATGTCCGCCATAGCCACCTCCGTCGGCGTTTCAGCCTATCCGGGCCCGCCTCGAGCCCGCCCTTCCGGCCCGGTCTCGCGCGCCGCGGCCCGGCGCTCGGGCGGTGGTGCGGCGGCGGCCCCCAACAGCTTGGATGGGCACATCGCTGCTGTTGTTTAAGCATGGGAGGACCGTCGACATTATTGGCCGCCGCCAGCGGCCGGCCTGTGGGCGCCCGGTATAGCCGCTTTGCGGCTTTCTGGCGAGGTCTCGCCGGTGGCGCGCAGGGCGCGACCTGTTTCGGTCGGCCGTATCGGCCGTCGGGACATGTCCGAATCCCGGCTATCGCGTCCGTATCTGGCCAAGGGCCCGCCAGCCATCCCGGCCACGGCGTCGGCACCCATCACGACGGTAGATTCCAGGGCATGACTGACTCGGCGGTGACCGCCCTGGTCGCGTCGACCGAGGGGTTCGCGGGGCGGGACTGACAGCGTGGCCAGACCCGATACCGAGGTCGTGTTCGACCCGGCGACCTACGCCGAGGCGGTGCCCTTCGACGCGCTGGCGCGGCTGCGCCGCGATCGCCCGGTGGCCTGGGTCGACGAGATACCCGTCCTTGGCTGGCCGGCCGGGCCAGGGTTCTGGCTGGTGCTCCGCCACGCGGACGTGGAGTCGGTCATGAGGCAGCCCCGGCTGTTCTCGTCCTGGCTGGGCGCGACCCAGATCCGCGACCCGGCCACCCCGGAGGCGCTCGGCTACGTCCGCCGGATGATGCTGAACATGGACCCGCCCGAGCACGCCCGGCTGCGGACCCTGCTGGCCCGCTCGTTCACTCCGCGCGCGGTGGCTCGGCTCGAGGAGCGCATCCGCGGGCACGCACGCGCCGTGTGCGAGCGGGCGTTCGCCGGGCCGGGCGGGGACCTCGACTTCGCCAAGGACGTCGCCGCCGACCTGCCGCTGCTCACCCTGGCCGATGTCCTCGGCCTGCCGGAGCAGGACCGATGGCTGCTGTTCGACTGGTCCAACCGGGTCATCGGCTACCAGGATCCGGACTACGCGTCGTCGGCCGAGTTCGATCCGTCCGGCGGCACGCCGATGGCGGCCGAGGCCGTGTCGCTGCGGCCGCGCCCCGGACCGGACGGCCGCCTGCCCGATCCCCGCACCCGCGAGGGCATGCCCGACCTCTACGCGTACGCGCACCTGCTGGCCGAGGCCAAGCGGCGGCGTCCGGGGGACGACGTTATGTCGGTCTTGCTCGCCCAGGTCGACGACCAGGGCGGGCGGGTGTCGGTCGAAGAGTTCGAGAACATGTTCTGGTTGTTCGCCGTGGCGGGCAACGAGACGTTGCGTAACGGAATCCCCGGAGGGTGCGTCGCGCTGCTCGAACACCCCGGCGCGCAAGAGGAGTTGCGCCAGGACCCCGGCCTGATGGACGGGGCGGTGGACGAGATGCTGCGCTGGTGGACCCCGGTGATGACGTTCCGCCGGACCGCGACCGCGGACTGTGAGATCGGCGGGCAGCCGATCCGGGCCGGCGACAAGGTGGTGGTCTCGTTCGCCTCGGCCAACCGGGACGAGACGGTGTTCGCCGATCCGGACGCGTTCGACATCCGGCGGCACCCGAACCCGCACCTGGTGTTCGGCCACGGGCCGCACTTCTGCCTGGGCTCGCATCTGGCCCGGGCCCAGATGCGAGCGCTGTTCGGCGAGGTCCTGTCCCGTACCTCGGCGCTGGCCTTGGCCGGGCCGCCGTCCTACCTGCGGTCGAACTTCCAGCGCGGCGTCAAGCGGCTGCCGGTCACCTGGGCCCGGCCGGCCCGGCTGGTTGGTGACCGATGAACCCCGGGGCCGGCCTACCATTGGTCGCGGAGTCGGCAGGGCTCCCGATCCCCTGGGCGGGAGGTGGTGGCCATCGTCGAGTTCCGCATTCTCGGGTCGGTCGAGGTGTCCGACGATGGCGCGGTCAAGGACCTGGGCGGGCTCAGGGAGCGCACGCTGCTGGCGCGGCTGCTGCTCGCGGGCGGTCAGGTGGTTTCGGCCGACCGGCTGGCCGATGACCTGTGGGCGGGCCAGCCGCCGCCGCACTACATGGCCACGCTGCGGGTGTACATCTCGCGGCTGCGCCGGGCCCTGGGCACCGGCGCCGGCGCCGTGGCGACGTACCCGCCCGGGTACCGGATCGTGCTCGCCGACGCGGAGCTCGACGCGCACCGGTTCGAGGCGCTGGTGGCCTCGGCCTCCGGCGACATGGCCGCGGGACGGCCCGAGGCCGCGGCCGCCCGGCTGCGCGAGGCCTTAGCTCTCTGGCGCGGGCCGGCGCTGTCCGACGTGGCCGACTTCGCGTTCGCGCAGGCGGACGCGATCCGGCTGGAGGAGGCCCGGCTGTCCGCGATCGAGGACCGGGTGCAGGCGGACCTGGCCTGCGGCCGCCACGCCAGCCTGGCCAGCGAGCTCGAGGGCCTGGTGGCCGCGCACCCGCTGCGGGAGCGGCTGTGCGGCCAGCGGGTGCTGGCCCTCTACCGGTGCGGCCGCCAGGCTGACGCGCTCCAGGCCTACCGGGACCTTCGCGGACGGCTGGCCGACGAGCTGGGCATCGACCCGAACCCGGCGCTGGCCCGGCTGCAGGAGGCGATCCTGCGCCAGGACGCCGGGCTGGACTGGCGGCCGGCCGAGGCGGACGCGGAGGCGGAGGCGGTCCCGGCACCGGAGCCGGTG
>JASHUI010000102.1:0-3677 GCA_030040095.1 Streptosporangiaceae bacterium
CGCCGCTCGCGCCGCGCTCCCTGCATGTGCTGCGGCGGCTGCGGGCCCGGGCCGGCGACCGCCTGCTGCTGGTCGCCTCCGGCGGGATCGAGACCGCCGACGACGCGTGGGAACGGATCCGGGCCGGGGCCACGCTGGTGCAGGCCTTCACCGGGTTCGTCTACGGCGGCCCGCTGTGGCCGCGCCGGATCCAGGCCGGCCTGGCCCGCCGGGCCCGGGAGGCGGGCTTCACCTGCGTCCAGCAGGCCGTCGGGGCCGACCAGGCTCCCCCCGAGACGTGCGCGTTATGTCCATATGCTGCTGGCCACGCCGGCGACCAGGGCCAGCTTGGACGCCTGGTCGGCCGGGCCGATGAGGTTGCCGGCGGCCACCGACGCGAACCCGCACTGCGGGCTCAGCGCCAGCCGCTCCAGGGAAACGAACCGCGCGGCCTCCTCGACCCGGCGGCGGACCGCGCCGGCGTCCTCCAGGCCCGGCTTCTTCGTGGTCACCAGGCCGAGCACCACCACGCGGTCGTCGGGCACGTGCCGCAGCGGCTCGAAGCCGCCCGAGCGCGCGTCGTCGTACTCGAGCAGGAACCGGCCGAACCGGCCGCGGGCGAAGATCCGGGCCACCGGCTCGTAGCCGCCGGAGGCGTAGAACCGGCTCATGGCGTTGCCGCGGCAGATGTGCAGCCCGAACGTGACCCCGGGGAAGCCGTCGATGATGGCGTTGTCCATCTCGATCCCGGCGTCGATCAGCCGGTCGGGATCGCTGCCGTGCCGCCGGAACAGCTCCCGGTTCTGCGGGTCGGTCAGCGCGCCGTACTGCGGCGAGTCGAACTGGATGTACCGGCAGCCGAGCCGGGCCAGCTCGGACACCTCCCAGCGAAGCAGCTCCACCACGTGCGCGTGGTAGTCATCCCTGGTGGGATACGCGTCCCGGGACAGCCGGTCGTCGTACATGGCCGCGGCCATCTCCGCGCCCGGCAGGGTGATTTTGGCCGGCCGGGCGGCGCGGCTGCGCAGGAACACCCACTCCTCCAGCGGGCCCGGGCTGTGCCGCCGGCTGAGCCGCCGCACCACGACCGGCCGCCGGCCCGGGCTCTCGAGCCGCCGGCCGGCCTCGTCCCGCCACGGCATGGCGATGCCGGTGGTCCGGTCGAACCCCTCGAACGCGTCGGCGAACGGGGACATCCACGAGGCCCGGCGCATCTCGCCGTCGCCGACCACGTCCAGGCCGGCGTCCTGCTGCAGCCCGATGGCGGCCTCGGCCGCGGCGTCCTCGATCCGCTTGAACTCCGCCGGGCCGAGTTCTCCTGCCGCAAGCCCGCGCCTGGCCTCGAGCAGCTCCGGAGGCCGGAGCAGGCTGCCGACGCCCTCGCTGTGCCAGTCGCCCGCCAACGTCACTCCTTCCCCGCGGTCCAGGCCGCGAAGGCCATGCCGACCCCGGTTCCGGCCGGCGACCGGTAGGCCGGGATGTAGTCGACCAGGTGGAAGGCCAGGCCGCCGAGCGCGCCCCCGGCCGTGATCCAGTTGAGGATCTCCGAGGTACCCGAGCGCAGCAGCTCGACCGGGATCCGCTCGAAGGCCCCGGCGTCGCCGGCCTCCAGTCCGGCCAGCACGCGGCGGTCGAGATCCTCGGCCACCACGAAGTGGCTGAGCCCGCCGCTGGCGACGATGACGACCCGCGCGGCCGGGGCCCAGGACTCGATCCCGGCCCGCAGCGCCTGGCCGAGCCGCCAGCACCGGCCGGGCGGCGGCACGTTCGGGGGGTAGTACGTGTTGAGCAGGAGCGGCACGATCGGCACCGCGGGCGCCAGCCGCAGCCGCCGGCGCACGAACGTGAACGCGTGGCCCAGGCTGCGGCCCTCGGGCTGCCGGGACGTCACGGTCAGGTCGAACTCGCGGCTGGTCAGAACCCCGGCCAGGTGCTCGCCGAGATCGGCGGCGACCGGGTAGCGGTCCGGGACGTCGGCGTGCGCGGCCCAGCCGGCCGCCCGGATGTCCGCGGGTATCCGGGCCAGGTGCTCGGCATCGGGCGGCAGGTCCCACAGCGATTCCCCGGTGAACAACCCGATGGCGGGGATGCCGTCCGCGCCGAACAGCTCGTTCTGGTCGTCGCCGATGATCACCACGACGTCCGGGCCGGCCCGGGCCAGCCGCCCGGCCAGCGCCTCCACCGCGGCCTGGGCGCGATCGAACTTGCTCCGCCAGACCGAGGGCTCCAGCTCGCCGGCCAGCGCCGGGTCGGCGCCCGCCAGCAGCTCGTCGTAGCTGAGGTAGCGGCCGTCGGGGCCGAGCAGCCGGGTGTTGCGCCGGTCGCGGGCCCCGTGCTCCTTCCAGAAGTCCGCCGAGGTGCTGAGCTGGGGCGTGTGCGACGAGGCCAGCCCGAGCACGACCTCAGCCATGGTCTCCTCCGGTTCCCTGCCGAACCTACGTTCGGGATTATCTCGATTATCTCGTCATAATGGATTAATGGAGACCACGTCCACGGAGGTGATCGCCACTTTCGCGGTCACCGCGCGGGCCCGGGCGCTGCTGCGGGAATGGCGGGAGGATCCGGCCCGCCCGGCCGTATCACGGACGGTGCTCGGGCATACCACCCGGGCGCTTTACGAACTCGAGCCATTACGGATCGAGGCCATCTGCAGGGCCAGCGAACATCCGCTCGGCGACATCAGCAGGGACGTCGCCATGGCCGTCCAGCCGGTCGTGGACTGGCGCCCGGACTTCGCCTTCACCCACGTCATGCACCTGGCGCTGGAGCGCATCGGCAGCCTGCCCACCTTCCAGGACTTCGCCAGGTTCTGCCGCGACGACCCGGCGGGTTACGCCGCGCTCGGCGGGCCGGCCCGGGAGATCAGGGAACGCGCGGCCCGGCAGGGCTATCCGCCCGGCCAGGCGTCGCAGGCCGTCAGGTGGCGGATCGGCGTGGCCTACTATTCGTTCGCCCGCGAGATCTACACGATCGCGGTGCTGCGGGCGGCCGGGCTCGACGTGCGGGCCCATCCCCTGGCCGACGCCCTGTTCCGGGTCGACGCCTGGGCGGGCCGCACCGTGCTCAGCCTCTACATCCGCAACCCCAGGTTCCGAGACGGCGCCCGCGGCCGCAAGCTCCGGACCAGGGACATCCTCGCGGGCGCCAGGCCCGCGTTCCGGTACCAGGAGCTGCGCCTGGCCACCAGGCACGAGTTCGGCTGCGTGCACCTGCCCGGGCCGGACCAGATCCGTGCGGTCGCGCGGCAGATCGAGGCCGCCGGGTGACGGCGTGATCCTCCGGCCGCGCGGGATCAGTTCCCCGCCGGGGCATCCTCGCTGGCGGCGGCCTCCTTCCTGCGGGCGGCGTCCTCCTCCATCGCGGCGATCAGGCTCTTGGGCCGCATGTCGGTCCAGTTCTCCTCGATGAAGTCGAGGCACTCCTGCCGGCCCGCCTCGCCGAACTTGACCTCCCAGCCCTCGGGAACGTCGGCGAAGACCGGCCAGAGCGAGTGCTGCCCCTCGTCGTTGACCAGGACGAGGTAGCTGGCATCGGGATCTTCAAACGGGTTCGTCATTGCCTGCTCCTATGATCTCGGGGGCGACGAGGCGCCATTCGGGCAGTTCGGAAAGCTTGATCTCTACTCCGGCGGCCCAGAGCCGGCCGACGGCGTCCAGGAACACCTCCGTTTCAGTGTGACTGTCGAACGGGCCGGGCAG
>JASHUI010000010.1:0-8881 GCA_030040095.1 Streptosporangiaceae bacterium
CACGCCCGTCTGGCGCTGAGCTGGCCCGCGACCTAGGCCGAACCGGGTACCGGCCCGTCCCGCGCCCGCGCGCTACGCCGATCCGGGTGCCCGTCCCGCGCCGGGCTGGCCCGCGGGCTGGACGGTCGGCAAGAATGGGATCATGGACCGGTTGCGGGTGGGCACGCTCGGCGCCGCCAGGATCACCCCCGCCGCGCTGATCAAGCCGGCCCGCCTGGTGCCCGAGGTCGCCGTGACCGCGGTCGCGGCCAGGGACCCGGCCCGGGCCCGCCAGTTCGCGGCCAGGCACGGCATCCCGGTGGTGCACGACTCCTACAAGGCCCTGGTCGCCGACCCCGACGTGGACGCGATCTACATCCCACTGCCGAACTCGCTGCATGCGCCGTGGGCGCTACGCGCCATCGCGGCGGGCAAGCATGTGCTGTGCGAGAAGCCGTTCGCGGCCAACGAGGCCGAGGCGGCCGAGGTGGCCAGCGCAGCCCGGGCGGCCGGGCTGGTGGCGATGGAGGCGTTTCACTACCGCTACCACCCGCTGGCCCGCCGGATGCAGGAGATCGTGGCCGGCGAGCTCGGCGAGCTCCGGCACGTGGAGGCGGACCTGTGCTTCCCGCTGCCGGTCTTCTCCGACAACCGCTACCGGTTCGACCTGGCCGGCGGGGCCACCATGGACGCCGGCTGCTACCCGGTCAATTGCATCCGGATGCTCGGTCCCGGCGAGCCGGCCGTGGTTTCCGCGAAGGCCAGGCTGCACGGGCCGGAGGTGGACCGGGCCATGGTGGCGACGTTCCGGTTCGGGGGCGGCGTTACCGGCCGGATCCGTGCCTCGCTCTGGTCCGGGCAGGTGCTCAGGGTCGGCGCCCGGGCCGTGGGCGAGCACGGCGAGATGCGGGTGCTCAACTACCTGGCCCCGCAGTTCTTCAGCCTGCTCACCGTGCGGGCCGGCGGCACGACCCGGTGGGAGCGCGTGCGCGGCGAGGCCACCTACACCTACCAGCTTCGCGCGTTCGCCGCCGCGGCTCTGCGGGGCGAGCCCGTGATCACGTCGGCCGAGGACGCGGTGGCCAACATGCGGCAGATCGACGACGTCTACCGCGCGGCCGGCCTGGCCGTCCGCGGGACCGTGCCCGGCAGCCGCTAACCGCGTTCGCCGCTCTCGCGCAGCAGCGGCGCCGGGCCCACGACCAGCGGGTCGGGGTGGCCGACCACCTGCTCGTCCCGGTCCTCGTAGGAAACCCGGGACAGGACATAGCGCATGGCCTCGAGCCTGGCCCGCTTCTTGTCGTTGCTCTTCACCACGGTCCACGGCGCGTCCGCCAGGTCGGTGTGGAAGAACATCGACTCCTTGGCCTTGGTGTACTCGTCCCACTTGTCCAGCGAGGCCAGGTCGATCGGGCTCAGCTTCCACCGCTTGACCGGGTCCAGCTGGCGGCGGACGAACCGGCGCAACTGCTCGGCCCTGGACACCGAGAACCAGAACTTGATCAGCGTGATCCCGTCCCTGGCCAGCATCCGCTCGAACTCGGGCGCCTCGCGCAGGAACTCCATGACCTCGTTCGGGCCGCAGAAGCCCATCACCCGCTCGACCCCGGCCCGGTTGTACCAGGACCGGTCGAACATGGCGATCTCGCCCGCGGCCGGCAGGTGGGATATGTAACGCTGCAGGTACCACTCGGTCTGCTCGCGCTCGGTCGGCTTGTCCAGGGCCACGACGTGGGCGCCGCGGGGGTTCAGGTTCTCGGTGAACCGCTTGATCGTTCCGCCCTTGCCCGCCGCGTCCCGGCCCTCGAACAGGATGACGAGCCGGCCCTGCTGGGCCCGGACCGACCGCTGCAGCTTGAGCATCTCGATCTGCAGCAGGCGCTTGGTCCTCTCGTACTGGCAGCGGCGCAGCTTCTTGAGGTAGGGATAGTCCTCACGCCAGGTCTGTACGGCGTCGCCCTCCTGCCCGACCAGCGCGACCTTTCCGTTCTTCTTGTACCGGATGCACAGGCCCAACTGATCTGCGAGGCGTTCCAGGGTCGTGGCGGCCTCGTGATCAGGTTGTTCGTTGATCACCAACGCGCCCCCGATTCGCCCTGGCCGTTTGAACATCCGGTGAACAAGCCGGTTGATACCCCGGGGCCTACCGGGCACACCTGGCGTCTGCGGTCAGCGAGCCGGGCGTCGGCGACGCAGGCCGACGGCGGCGATCGCGAGGCCGGCCAGCGCGATCAGCGGCCCCGCCACCGCCCAGAATGTGACGCCTGACATCACGCTGCCGCCGATGTAGCCCAGGCCCTGCAGGGTGAAGACGATCCCGGCCGCGGTGATCAGCAGGCCCACGGCGAGGAGCAGGCTTTTCAGCATCGTGAAGCGATCCCTCCCGCTGCGGCGGCGCGAACCTTGGCGCCGCGGCCTGACCGCCGCGGCGCGGATTCCCGGCCCTACGCCCTGACAACGGCCCTGATCGCGGCCTGGTTCGGCGTGGCGGCGGCCCGGTCCGGCGTGGCAGCCTGGCCGCCCGTCCGGTGCCGCGTATTGTACATTCGCCTGATCTTGGGAGCCCGGAGGGTGCCGCAACCTCCAGTCCGGGTAAAGCGTCTACAAAGCGACATTGGTCCGCGCGGTGTGTGGTCCGCGCTGCGTCGCCCCGGACGAGACCGCGGGCCGGCGCGGCGTCCGGCCCCGACCCAGCGACCTAGGTCTGCAAGGGACGGCGGCGCCGGTATGTCCCAAGCCGGGGCAACGGCGCTAGGCGGGCACAGGTAAGGGGAAAACATTGAGGCACACAGCGTGGCGATGGCTGATCAGGTGGCGGTGGTTGCTTGGCCTGGGCGCCCTGGTCGGCGCCGGGGCATTAGTCCTGGGCCAGTTCGGCCCTGCGGTCGCCAGTCCCGTCGCGGCGGTGCGCTCCGCGTCGGCGGCTCGTACCGCGGCGGCGGCCTACGTCCCCCCGGATGAGCCGCTGACCCTGGGCATGCAAGGCGCGGCCGTGCGAAACCTGCAGAAGCGCCTCGCCGCGCTCAAGTATTATCCGGGACCGATTGACGGGCAGTTCGGCCTGGACACACTCGAGGCGGTGTGGGCGTTCAAAGAGGTCCAGGGGCTGCCAGTCAACGCCGACAACCAGGACTACGTGTCCCGTATTGTCGAGGGCGCGCTGGTCCATCCCCGGGCGCCCAAGGTTCTCGTCCCGCACGGCGGCAGCATGCGGATCGAGGTCAACATGAACAACGAGACCCTGGTCCTCTACGACCACAACGCGGTGGAACTGATCAGCCATGTGTCCACCGGCGCCGGCTGCCTGCCCGGACAGGGGTGCGGCTGGATTACCCCGACCGGCAATTTCCAGACCATATGGTTCTACAACGGCTGGCTCCAGGTCCCCCTCGGCGAGATGTACAACCCGGTCTTCTTCATCGGCTCGACATTCGCCATTCACGGAGAAGTGAACACCGCTGTTCCCTGGTATCCCGACTCGCACGGCTGCGTCAGGATTCCCTACGACATCGCGAATTTCTTCCACACCCTTGTCAAGATCCCGGGCACCCCGGTCTACATCAGGGGCTGACCGGCGGCGCACGGCCTTTTCGTGATCGTGGATTGGCGGCGCAGGTAACGGCGTCGCGCAGTGGCGGCGGACCCGGGCCCGGAACGGTCGGCCCGGGTCCGGTCCGTTCTCATGCCCGCGGGCCGGCGGGACGCGCTGGGGCGGCCAAACCTGTCCCGAAGGCCAGATGTTACTGGCTGGTCGGCCGGCCCGTTCCGGACTAGAGTCCCTCCAGGGTCGTCCCCGATCATGGTGTATTGCGCACGGGAGCGTGAATCATGCGGCTCGTCAGTAGATATACCGTCATCGCCGTCTGCGCGACCGTGCTTGCCGCCCTCTGGGGCCCGGCGGCGGCCCCGTCGCTCGCCTCGACCGGGCCGGCCTGTGCCACCACCCCGCGCACCCTGACCGGCTCGCTCGCCGATGGCGCGACCTACCTGATCCAGGTCCCGGCCAACTGGAACTGCACACTCTTCCTGTACAGCCATGGCTACGTGACGCCCGGCTCGGCGAACCCGGCCGAGGATGTCGGCGACCCGGTGACCGGTGCCTGGCTGCTGGGTCACGGCTACGCGCTGGCCGGCTCCTCCTACGCGACCACGGGCTGGGCCATCCAGCAGGCGCTGCCCGATCAGATCAACACGCTCAACGTCTTCGACCAGCAGGTTGGGACGCCCAGCCAGACCATAGCCTGGGGTCACTCGCTCGGCGGCATCATCACCGCGGGCCTGATCCAGGACTACCCGAACCGGTTCAGCGCGGCGCTGCCGATGTGCGGCGTACTCTCCGGCGGCGTCGCCACCTGGAACACCGCGCTCGATGCGGAGTTCGCTTTCCAGCAGCTGATCGACCCGTCGGTCCAGGTCGTGAACATCACCAACCCGACCGGGAACCTGACCGCGGCCGATGAGGCCGCCGCGGCCGCGCAGCAGACGCCGCAGGGACGCGCCCGGCTCGCGCTCGCCGCCGCGCTCGGCGACACGCCCGGCTGGTTCACCCCGCTGTCCCCCGAGCCGGCCGCGGACGACTACGCCGCGCAGGAGAGCAACCAGTACCTGTGGGACACCGAGGTCGACTTCCCGTTCGTGTTCGCGCTGCGGGCCGAGCTGGAGGCGCGCGCGGGCGGCAACCCCTCCTGGAACACCGGCGTGAACTACTTCGTCGACCTGTCCAGGTCGGCCGACCTGCGCGAGGTCGTCGCCCTGTACGGCGCCGCGGGGCTGAGCCTGACCAAGGACCTGGCCACGCTGAACAGCGCGGCGAGGATCAGCGCCGACCCGTCCGCGGTCAAGTACCTGGCCCAGAACATCGCCTTCAACGGGCATCTCTCGGTGCCGGTGCTCACCATGCACACCACCGGCGACGGGCTCGTGGTGCCCGAGAACGAGCAGGCGTACGCCAGCGTCGTGCGCCGGGCCGGCGACTCCCGGCTCCTGCGGCAGATCTTCGTCGCCCGGGCCGGGCACTGCGCGTTCACGCCGGCCGAGACGATCACCGCGGCGCAGGTGCTGCTCAGCCGGCTCGCCACCGGGCACTGGGACGATCAAGCCCTGCAACCGTCGAACTTGAACGCGCAGGCGGCCGCTTTGGGCGCGTCAGCGAATATCTACTCATCGGACGGGCAGATCGTGCCCACGCCGCCGGCCTTCGTGGCCTACCGGCCCGCCCCCTACCTGCGGCCGTACGACCTGGGCGGGGACGGCCCCGGCGGCGCGGGGTGATCCGGCCGGCGCCCGGGCGCCGGCCGGTCGTGGTGGTCGCTAGCGGCGCTGGCCCGGCTTGGCCCGCTTCAGCACCCGCCAGGTGATCAGCGCGAAGACCGCCGTGAGCACCACCATCATGGCCACGTCCAGCGACCAGGTGTTGAGGGAGTGTTTCCACAGCGAATCCGGCTTGACTCCCGGCGTGATCACATTGAGGTTGGCCGTGGAAGCCACCGCGGCGTAGCCCCAGCGGGACGGGAACAGCCAGGAGGCCTGCAACAGCCCCGGCCTCCCGGCGATCGGGAACGCCCCTCCGGTGAAGACGACCTGCGCCATGACGGAGACGAACAGCAGCACCAGGGTTGTCTCGGACGAATTGACCAGCGCCGAGATCAGCAGGCCCAGGGCCATCGAGGCGATCGCGAGCACGGCCATGGCCAGCACCAGCTCCAGCAGCGGCGCGCTCTTGAGCAGGACTCCCGACCTCGGCGTTGGCTTGCCCGCCAGCCCGATCACCGTCATCAGGGCCGCCTGCAGCGCGCTCAGCACGCCCAGCACGAGCAGCTTGGACCACAGGTACGCGCCAGCCGACAGGCCGGCGGCCCGTTCTCGGGTGTAGATCGAGCGTTCCTTGATGATCTCCCTGATCGAGTTGAGCGCCCCGATGAAGCAGGCGCCGATGGCCAGGATCAGCAGCACCTCTTGCGCGTTGGTATTGCTGCCTGGCCCCCCGCCCAGGCCCAGCTTGGAGGAGACGAGCTGCAGGATTCCCGCCAGGGCGACCGGGGCCGCGATCGCGCTGACCAGATAGAACCGGTCCGACGCGATGACCGCCAGGTACCTCCGGCACAGCGTGGACAGCTGGGACAGGTGGTTGCGCCGGCGCGGCGGCGGGACGACCTGCCTGGGCCCGGTCGGCGAGGCAGGTGCGTTCATGCCGCTGGCGACGTACTGCGCGTACAGCGGGGACCGCTTGAACTCGCCGGCCCAGTCCCGGCCCGGCTCGGCCTCGAACGCCTGGAACACCTCGGCCCAGCCGGGCTGGCCGAAGTGCCGCAGGCCCTCGCGCGGCGGGCCGAAGAACGCCACCTTCCCGCCGGGCACCAAGACCAGCAGCCGGTCGCAGAGGTCCAGGTTGGCCACGCTGTGCGTGACCACGATCACCGTCCGGCCGTCGTGAGCCAGGTCGGCCATCATCTCCATCACCGACTTGTCGAGCCCCGGGTCGAGGCCGGACGTGGGCTCGTCCAGGAACAGCAGCGACGGCTTGGTGAGCAGTTCGAGCGCGACGCTGACCCGCTTGCGCTGGCCGCCGGACAGGGCCGAGGCCCGGGTCTGGGCGTGCGCGGTGAGGCTGAGCTCCTGAAGCACCTCATCGACCCGCTCGTTCCGCTCCCGGGCGTTGGTGTCCTTCGGGAACCGCAGCTCGGCGGCGTAGCGCAGCGCACGCCGCGCGGTCAGCTGCGTGTGCATGATGTCTTGCTGCGGCACCAGCCCGATCCGGTGCTTCAGCTCGTCGTAGTTCTTGTAAAGATCACGGCCGTCGTAGAGCACGGAACCCTGGCCGGCGGGCGACATGCCGGTCAGCGCGCCGAGCAGGGTCGACTTGCCGGCGCCGCTGGGCCCGATGACGCCGAGCAGGCAGCGCTCGCCGAGCGGGAAGCTCACATGATCGAGCAGTATCTTTCCGCTGGGGATCTTGACGGTCAGGTCCTGCACGTTCAGCGAGATGTCGCCGGTGTCGATGAACTCCTGCAGTTCCTGGCCGACCAGGCGGAACGTGGCCGGTCCGATGCCGATCAGATCCGCCTCGGTCACGGGGGCGGCGGTAATCCGCTGGCCGTTGACGAACGTGCCGTTGTGGCTGCCGAGGTCGACGATCTCGTAGCCGCCGCGACTGGACCGGCGCAGCTCGGCGTGGTAGCGGGAGACGCTCAGGTCGGAGACGACCACCTCGTTGTCGTTGGCCCGCCCGATCCGCAGCACCCGGGTGGGCAGCCGCATGATCGCGCTGGGCTGCCGCGAGATGCTCGAGCTGCCGGGAGAGGGCTGCCCGTAGGAGCCCGCGCCCGCCGCAGACGGAACCGGCCTGTCGGCGGGCGGCTGGTAGGGCGGAGCCGCAGGCGGCTGGTAGGGGGGAGCAGCGGGCGGCTGGTAGGGCGCAGCAGCGGGCGGCTGGTAGGCGGGACCGGCCGACGGCACGGCCGCCTCCGGCCGCCCGGCCAGCGGCTGGGCTATGGCCGTGGGCGGATTCGCGGTCGGCGCCCCCGACTGCGGCGGCGCGGCAACGGAGCACCAGAGCCGCTGCCCGTCCTCGGGATGACCGAGCCGCAGCACGCAGTCGTTGGTGATCTCGACTCGCTGCACCCGCTGGGCGCCGAGGAAGGTCCCGTTGGTGCTGCCGACGTCCTCGAGCAGCCAGGTGGCGCCCTCCAGCCGGAGCACGGCGTGGCGCCACGACACCCGGGCCTCGTCGATCACGATGTCCGATTCGGGGTTGCGGCCGATGGTGTAGCTGGGTCCTGCCTCCAGGCTCCGATCAGACCCCTGCGTGCGCACGACAAGCGCCGGCGTATTGGACGAGATCTCCCGCTCGATGGTCACCTGATAACTGTAGAGCGATGTGACCCGTAGAAGCATCAGGTGATCTGGGCTCGCCCGGGTTCGTGGCTTTTTACCGCCCGATGATCTTGCTAACCGGCGGCAACTGGCTCGGCACAGTCGTCCCGTTCCCGCCCGGTTTCGGATACGGTCGTGGTGATTGGAGGAGGGGGCGGGTGAGCGACGAGTTTCCCTCGGCATTCAGCGAGTTCGGCATTGGCTCGCAGATTGCCGGCTATCGGCTCGAGGAGCAGATAGGCCGGGGCGGGATGGCTGTCGTCTACCGGGCCTACGACCCGCGGCTGGACCGCCGTGTCGCGCTCAAGATCCTGGCTCCGGGGCTGGCCCAGGACGACGCGTTCCGGCGGCGGTTTATCCGCGAGTCGCGCGCCGCGGCGGCCGTTGATCATCCCAATATCATCCCGGTCTTCGAGGCTGGCGAAGCCAATGACGTGCTCTTCATCGCCATGCGCTTCGTGCACGGCGGCGACGTCCGCAAGCTGCTCGACGCGGCGGGCCCGCTGCCGCCGTCGCGAGTGGCGGACATCACATCCCAGGTGGCGTCCGCGCTGGACGCCGCGCACGAGCGCGGTCTCGTGCACCGCGACGTCAAGCCGGGCAACATGCTGCTCGACCATGCGATCGGCAGCGGCCGTCAGGATCACGTCTACCTGTCCGACTTCGGGCTCAGCAAGCAGTCGCTCGGCGAGACCGCCCTGACCTCCCAGGGCCAGTTTCTCGGCACCCTGGACTACATCGCGCCCGAGCAGGTCGAGGGGCACGGGGTCGACGGGCGGGCCGATCAGTACGCGCTGGCCTGCGCCACCTTTGAACTGCTGTCCGGCGCGCCCCCGTTCCGGCGCGAGGGCGGGCTGGCCGTGGTGTGGGCCAAGCTGTCCGAGCCCCCGCCGCGGCTGAGCCAGCGCCGCCCGGACCTGCCGGCCACCGTCGACGCGGTCATGAACCGCGCCCTGGCCAAGGAGCCGGCCGACCGCTTCCCCAGTTGTGGCGAGTTCGCCGCGGCCCTGCGCGAGGGGCTCGGGCTCCG
>JASHUI010000103.1:0-7782 GCA_030040095.1 Streptosporangiaceae bacterium
CCGATCGCGGCCAGGTCGGCCTCGATGAAGCTCGACACCGCGCGCGTGGCCGCGGCCGGCTGCCGGATCATCTGCTCATAGCGGAAGGTGGTCAGCCGTTCCGGGGGCATGCTGCTCCGCAGCCTGGCCATCGTCCTGACCGACCCGCGCCAGCGCATCGCGCACTTTCCGGCCAGCGAGAGGCCGGGCCACGCGGCCAGGTCCGCCGCCGTCTCGATGCCGAAGAACGGGTTCGGGAACTCGCTGTCCACGTTGGCCACCCCCGGCTTGAACCAGGCCAGGGACTCGGCATCGGCGAGCATCGCGGCCACCACGTCCCTGCCGTCCCTGACGATCTGCACGATCCGGGCGTCGGTGAAGGCGTCGACCAGCCCCTCGGCGCAGTACATCAGGTCCGGGCTCGCGTCGCCGTACCTGCGGATGTCCCGCTCGGCGATGCAGGCCCCGGTCCCGTTCAGCTCGGCCGCGTCGCGGCAGGCCTGCGAGCAGGCCAGGCACCCGTGCGCGGTGACCTGCCAGGCCTGCGCGAAGGCGTCGCGCAGGACGGTCGCCGCGGCCTCCCCGCGGCCGCGCTGGATGGACGGGCTGCGCGCGAACGCGTACACCACGCTCATCACGCTCTGCTGACCGACGGTGACGTGGAACCCGGGCGAGTGCTTCAGCGCGCGGGCCAGCAGGTCCGCCCCCGAGTGCGGGGCGCCGATGACGAAGACCGGCTGGCGGAGAACCTGCTCGTAGCGCAGCGTCGTCAGCCGCTCGGCGGGCATGCTGCTGCGCAGCCGGGCCATCGCCCGCACCGTGCCGCGCCAGCGCATCGCGCACTTCCCGGCCAGCGACAGCCCGGGCCAGGCGGCCAGGTCGGCCTCGGTCTCGACGCCGAAGAAGGGGTTGGGGAACTCGCTGTCCACGTTGGCCACGCCGGGCTTGAACCAGGCCAGCGACTCGGCATCGGCGAGCATCGCGGCCACCACGTCCCGGCCGTCGCGGATGATCTGCACCAGCCGCGCGTCGGGGAACGCGTCGACCAGTCCCTCGGCGCAGTACATCAGGTCCGGGGTCGCGTCTGCGTAGCGGCGGACGTCGCGGTCCTCGACGCAGGTGCCCGCGCCGTTCACGCCGCCGGCCTCGCGGCAGGCCGGCGAGCAGCCCAGGCACCCGTGCGCGGTGATCTGCCAGGCCTGCGCGAACGCGTCGCGCAGCACGGTCGCGGCCGCCTCGCCGCGGCCGCGCTGGATCGACGGGCTGCGGGCGAACGCGTACACCACGCTCATCACGCTGCGCTGCCCTATGGTCACGTGGAAGCCGGGGGAGTTCTTCAGGGCGCCCGCCAGCAGGTCCGTCCCCGAATGCGGGGCGCCGATGATGAACACCGGCTGGCGGACCTTGCGGCCGTTGACGACCAGGATGTGCGGACGAGGTGCCATGGCTAGCGACAAGTGTCGCATTCAGCGGGCACGCGACGCGCCTCCCGCGCCGCGACGGTTGTGGTGGCGCGCGTGGTCGTTCAGGTTGAGGGCCGACTGGATAAGCGGCATGTGACTGAATGCCTGCGGAAAGTTGCCGACCTGCCGGCCGTACCGGGGGTCGTACTCCTCGCTGAGCAGGCCAAGGTCATTACGCAACGTCAGCAGCCGCTCGAACAGCGCCGCCGCTTCGGCGTGCCGGCCGATCAGGTGCAGGGCGTTCACCAGCCAGAAGCTGCAGGCGAGGAAGGCACCCTCGGAGCCGGGGAGCCCGTCAACCTCGGCGTGGCCGCCGGAGGCGGCCGCGGGCGGCAGGGTGTACCTCAGCACCAGGCCGTCGTTGGTCAGCTCGCGCGCGATGGTCTCGACCGTGGACACCACCCGCGGGTCGTCCGGGGGCAGGAACCCCACCTCGGGGATCAGCAGCACGGCGGCATCGAGTTCCCTGCTGCCGTAGTACTGGGTGAACGTTCCCCGCTCGGCGTCGTAGCCCTTCTCGCACACCTCGGCGTGGATCTTGTCGCGGATCGTCCGCCACTTGTCCTCCGAGCCCGGGCTGCCCAGCTCGGCGACCCTTATCGCGCGGTCGAAGGCGACCCAGGCCATCACCTTGGAGTGCACGAAGTGCCGGCGCGGGCCGCGTACCTCCCAGATGCCCTCGTCGGGCTGGTCCCAGTTCTGTTCGAGGAACTGCAGCAGCTTACGGACCAGGCTCCAGATGTGGCTGTCGAACGGCAGGCCGGCCTGCCTGCCGAGCGTGATCGCGTCGATCACCTCGCCGTACACGTCGAGCTGCAGCTGGCTGACCGCGGCGTTGCCGATCCGTACCGGGGCCGAGTTCTCGTAGCCGGGCAGCCAGTCGGCCTGCCATTCCTCGAGCCTGCGCTCACCGGCCACGCCGTACATGATCTGCACGTCGCGCGGGTCGCCGGCGATCGCCCGGCCCAGCCACTGGCGCCAGCCGAAGGCCTCGTCGGTGTAGCCGGTGCGCAGCAGCGCCTCCAGGGTGATCGTGGCATCGCGCAGCCAGCAGTAGCGGTAGTCCCAGTTGCGCACCCCGCCGATGTCCTCGGGCAGCGAGGTCGTCGCGGCGGCCACGATGCCGCCGGTCGGGGCGTAGGTCAGCGCCTTGAGCGTGATCAGCGACCGGATCACGGAGTCCCGGTACTCACCCCGGTAGGTGCACTTGGCCACCCAGCCGGCCCAGAACTTCCGGGTCACCTCCAGCGCCTCGAAGGCGTCGACCTCGGGCGGCGCGCCGAGGTGCGAGGGCGTCCAGGAGATCACGAACGGGACCCGCTCGCCGGCCCGGACCGTGAAGCTCGCCTCGTGCGCCATGTTGTGGCCGATCAGCCTGACCGGGGTGCGCAGCCAGACCGAGTTGGGCCCGGCCACGGCGACGACGGCGTGATCGATGCGGCGCACCCAGGGCATGACCTTGCCGTAGTCGAACCGCAGCCGCCACACGCACTCCATCTCGACCGCGCCGCGCACCCCTTCCACGATCCGGACCAGGACCGGCTCCTCGTCGCGGCGCGGCGGCATGAAGTCGATGACCCGCACGGTGCCGCCCATGGTCTGCCACTCGGTCTCCAGGATCAGCGTGTCGTCCTGGTAGCCGCGGGTGACCTGGCCCCGGCGCGATGGCGGGCCCCCGGCCGCGGTCGGGCTGATCCGCCAGTGGCCGTTATGCTCGTCGCCGAGCAGCGCGGCCAGGCAGGCCGGCGAGTCGAAGCGCGGGACGCACAGCCAGTCCACCGAGCCGTCGCGGCTGATCAGGGCCGCCGACTGCATATCCCCGACGATCGCGTAGTCCTCGATGAGCGCGGCCACCGATCCCTCCAAGGGGGGCACTAGGCTGACAGGCGTGCCAGAGTCTAGCCGGGTCGTCGTCCGTGCCCGCGGGTCTGCCGCGGTTGCCGCGGTCGGCGCCGCGCTGGTGCTCGCCGTCGCCGGGTGCGCCAAGTTCGATGCCGCCCTCGGCCAGCAGTGGGCCACGGTGAGCTTCAAGCCGGATACCTCGATCTCCACCATGCTCCAGGTGCGCGAGGCCTGCTCGCACATCCCCAACGTGCAGGCGGAGACGCTGCCGAAGCAGCAGAACGAGATCACCATGAACGGGGCGATCACCTACCGCACCGACAACGCCAGCGACGCCAACCTGGCCCAGCTGCAGCAGTGCCTGCAGCGGTACCCGTCGGTGGCCGGGATCGACTTCGAGGACTCGGGCGACTCCGGCGGCTGAGCGCCGTGGCCGCGGCGCTTGCCGCGATTATGGGCAAAAGCCTGTAAAATGTGATAGAAAGGCTTTATCAGTATGCCTACTATTACGATCGGAAACAACAAGACTATGACAAGCGGACGGACGATGAAAAGGGCACTGATCGCCGGGGGGATCGCCGCGGTGACCGCGCTGGCCGCCGGATGCGGTTCGTCCGGCTCGTCGGGCACCTCGGCCGGCTCGGCCAAGTCCCCGGCGCCGGTCACGCTCCGGCTCGGGTTCCTCGAGAACATCACCCACGCCAGCGCGCTGGTCGGGATCAGGGAAGGCTTCTTCACCAAGAACCTGGGCAGCAACGTGACGCTGAAGCTGTACCCGTTCAGCACCGGGACCGAGGAGGCCACCGCGCTGCTGGCCGGCCAGCTCGACGCGGCCTACGTCGGGCCGAACCCGGCCATCAAGGCCTGGCAGTCCTCGGACGGCAAGCTGATCAAGGTGATCTCCGGCTCGGCGTCCGGCGGCGCCGAACTGGTGGTGAAGAAGAGCATCACCTCGGCGGCCCAGCTCAAAGGCCAGAAGCTGGCGTCGCCCTCGCTCGGCAACACGCAGGACGTGTCGCTGCGCTACTGGCTCGAGACGCAGGGCCTGACCACGAGCCCGACCGGCGGCGGCGACGTGCCGATCACGCCGATCACGCCCAATTCCGACGCGGTGCTGGCGTTCGAGTCCGGGTCGATCGCGGGCGGCTGGGAGCCCGCGCCGTACGACGCGGAGATGCTCGCCGTCGGCGGCCACGCGCTGGTCAACGAGGCCAGCCTGTGGCCTGGCAACCAGTTCGTCACCACCGAGCTTGTCGCGACGCAGCCTTTCATCGCGGCGCATCCGACGGTCATCGACGGGCTGCTCGAGGGGCAGATCGAGGCGAACAGCTTTATCAACAGCGACAGGCCGGCCGCCGAGGCGGCCGCGAACGCCGAGCTCGAGGCGGTGAGCGGCAAGGCCCTCAAGGCGAGCATCCTCACCGCGTCGTTCGCCCAGGTGACGTTCACGAACGACCCGATCGCGTCGTCGCTGGTCACCGACGCCCAGCACGCCATCGCCCTCGGCCTGCTGAAGCCGGTGTCCGACCTGACCGCGATCTACGACCTCGGGCCGCTCAACAAGCTGCTGGCCGCCGACGGCCAGCAACAGGTGAGCTCGTGAGCGCCGTCAGCCGCTGATGGCATGGGCAGCGGGGCCGGCGGGTTCGGCAGGCCGCCAGGCGGCGGTTCGGCTGGCCGGCGTGTCCAAGCGTTACGGGTCCAGGTCGGCCGGCCTGCTCGCCCTGGACCGGGTGTCGCTCACGGTCGGCCGTGGGGAGTTCGTCTGCCTGATCGGGGCGTCCGGCTGCGGGAAGAGCACGCTGCTGTCCCTGGTGGCCGGCCTGGACTCGGCCACCGCCGGCGAGGTGGCGGTCAGCGGCCGGGTGGCGATGATGTTCCAGGAGCCGGGGCTGCTGCCGTGGCTGACGTCGGCCGGCAACATAGAGCTGGCGCTGCGGGCCAGGAACGTCCCGCGGGCGGACCGGCGGCACCGCACCGCCGAGCTGCTGAAGCTGGTGCGGCTCGACGGCTTCGGCGGGAAGCGGGCGCACGAGCTCTCCGGCGGCATGCGGCAGCGGGTCGCGCTGGCCCGGGCCCTGGCCCAGGACGCCGACGTGCTGCTGATGGACGAACCGTTCGGCGCCCTCGACGCCCTGACCCGCGACCTGCTGCACGATGAGCTTGACCGCATCTGCGCCGAGCAGACCCTCACGGTCCTGTTCGTGACCCACAACGTCAGGGAGGCGGTCAGGCTCGGCAACCGGGTCGTCGTGCTCAGCAGCAGGCCCGGGCGGGTCATCGACGAGTACCGGGTGCCGGATGACTGGCCGCGCGGGATCAACACGGCGCAGACCGCCGGACTGGCCGGCACCATTACCGAACGGCTGCGCGAGGAGATGGGGCGGCATGGCAACTGACCGGGCGCTGCACGGACTGGACCAGCTGGAACTCCAGTCGGACCAGGGCGGTGCCGGACGCGGTAGGTTCGCCCGCCAGGCCTGGGCGGCCGCGTGGCCGAAGCTGCTGGCGATCGCCCTGGTCCTGGCCGTCTGGGAGCTGGTCGCCCTGACCGGCTGGAAGCACTACGTGCTCGAAGGCCCCGCCCCCGTGCTCTCGAATCTTTACCGTCAGCTGCTGCATGGCCAGCTGTGGGGCAGCATCGGGGAAACCCTGCAGACGGCCGCCGTCGGCTACGGGGTGGCCCTGATCATCGGCTCGGCCGCCGGGCTGCTCGTGGCGCGGATCCCGCCGCTGCGGGCGGCCGTCGGCTCGGTCATCACCGGCCTGCAGACCATGCCGTCGATCGCCTGGGTGCCGTTCGCGATCGTCATTTTCGGCGAGAACTACCAGGCGATCCTGTTCGTGGTCGTCCTCGGCGCAGCGCCCTCGATAGCGAACGGGCTGATCACCGGCGTTGACTACACCCCGCCGTTGCTGCTGCGAGCGGGCAAGACCATGGGCCTGCGTGGCTTCGCGCTCTACCGGTACCTGGTCCTGCCCGCCTCCTTGCCCGCGTACGTGGCCGGGATGAAGCAGGGCTGGGCATTCGCCTGGCGCAGCCTCATGGCCGGCGAGATCGTCGTTCCGATCGTCGGCCAGTTCTCGATCGGCCAGGCGCTTAGCGTGGACCAGCAGAACCTCGACTTCACCAGCACGTCCTCGATCCTGATCGTGATCCTGGTCATCGGGGTGGTGGCGGATGCCCTCTTCTCCCACGCCGACCAGGCGATCCGCCGCCGCCGAGGCCTGCTGCCCGCTGACGCCCGAGGCTGATTCGGAACGCGCCGGACCGGGGCTCGACCGGCTCACAGCGGCAGGTTGTCGTGCCGGTTCCGGCCGATGGCGAACCAGTGCGCGCCGTATGCGGTGAACGCGGGCGCGGCCAGCGGCGGGAACGGGGGTGTCACACGCTACAAGCTGGCGCGCACCCTGCCGGCGAGCGCCGGGGCGTTCGCCGCGGCCCAGGTCGCCGCGAACTCCGGGAAGCCGTCGACCTCGGACTCCAGCACGAACAGGCCGCGCACCGGGACGGCCGCGCCCAGTTCCAGCAGCAGCGGGGTGAAGTGCACGTCGACCGCGAGCTGATGGTTCGGCGCGCCGCCCAGCAGCAGCGGCACGGCGGCCTTCCCGGCCAGGCTCCCGGCGGCGAACCGGTCAAGGAACACCTTCAGCAGGCCGGAGTAGGTGGCCTTGTAGGTCGGGCTGGCCACCACCAGCACGTCAGCCGCGAGGACCTCGGCGACCGCGGCCGAGGCGCCGGCGTCGGCCTGGTCGAGGATCCGGGGCCCCAGCTCGGCCAGGTCCACCGCACCGATGGCTTCGTCCTGTTGCAGCGCGCGCGCAATCTCGACCGCGAGCGTTCGCGCCAGCCCGTGCGTGCGCGACGCCGGGCGGGGATTGCCGATGACGGTAACGATCCGGACCGGAGCTGACACCCTGTTACCTTCTCCCATGTTTGTTTTCGGCGCTGGTCTGGACGTCATGCACGCGGCAGGTCACCTGGCGCGGGCCTGCCGGCCCGGTCGAGGGCGTCGGCCAGATCGGCCGTGCTGGCGACAAGGCCGACGTTCACGGCCAGCATCTCGAGGGCGTTCCGGTGCCAGTCCAGGTCGTAGGCGGCAGTGGCGTCGGAGCTGATCAGCATCCGGAAGCCGAGCTGTACTCCGTCCTGTGCCGTGGCGGCGACGCAGCACTCGGTCGTCAGCCCGGACACAAGGAGCCAGGAAATGCCGTCCTGGCGCAGCCGCCCGGCCAGGTCCGTGCCGAGGAACCCGCTGTAGAACCGCTTGGTGATCACCGTCTCGCCCGGTGCCGGCCGCACGCCGAACCACTGCGCGCCTGGCGTGCCCGCGAGGCAGGGCCGCTCGTAGGCCCGGCCGTCCGGCTCGCCCCGCAGCCAGTCCGAGGCCAGCCACGGCTCGCTGTCCTTCTGCTCGAGCCGCACCCACACGACGCGCAGCCCGTTGCGCCGCGCCGCCGTGGTCAGCGCCTTGACCCGCGCGACCGCGCCGGCCAC
>JASHUI010000104.1:0-14270 GCA_030040095.1 Streptosporangiaceae bacterium
GGGCCGGGCCGGTCGGCGGCGGCCAGGGCCGGCCCGGTCGGCGCATGCCCTTCGGGCCCGCCCTCGGGCCCGAGCCGGAACCAGATCACCTTCGCCGCCGGGGCGTAGGTCACGCCCCACGATGACGAGAGCGCGGCGGGCAGCAGCAGGCCACGGCCGCTGGGCCGGTCGACGTCGGCCGGGGCGGCCGGCTGATCCGGGATGATGCGCGCCGGATGCCGGTCGAGGACCGACACCTCCACCATCGCGCCGTTCCTCCGGCAGGTCAGCCGCACCGGGGTCCCTGCGTGCACGATCGCGTTCGTGACCAGTTCGCTGGCCAGCAGCACCGCATCGGTGACCAGGTTGGCGCCGGCCGATAAGCCCCAGGAAATGAGGGTTTCCCGGACGAAGCAGCGGGCGGTGGCCACCGCGGCTGGGTCGGGCGCAAAGTCCGCGGCAGCGCAAAGGTCCCGGTCGTGGTCCACGTGCCTTCCTGGCGCCAGCGCTGTCGTTCGCAGCGGGCCACCTCTCCCCATCGTCGCAGACTCCAGACGCTGGCACACCGCGCCAGCGCCGTCCGGCCCCGCGACGGCCGAGGTATGCGGGGAACGACCGGGCCGGGATAGAGTCGCTGCAGCGCGACGAGAACATCTCGCTCGCGGCATCTGTGGAGCTGGACGGGAACGCGACGATGCGCAGCAGCGGACCGGGGAACTTACGCACCGTCGCCGACTCGCGCTAGGAGCACCCGGGTGGCAGAGAAGGCCAAGATCCTGCTCGTCGACGACCGGGCCGAGAACATCGTCGCGCTGGAGGCCATTCTCAGCTCACTGAACCAGACCCTGGTTCCGGCCCGCTCAGGCGACGCGGCGCTCAGGGCACTGCTCAGCGACGAGTTCGCCGTCATCCTGCTCGACGTCCTGATGCCTGGCATGGACGGCTTCGAGACCGCCGCTCACATCAAGCGCCGCCCGAGGACCCGGGACGTTCCGATCATCTTTCTGACCGCGCCGAACGCCGAGCCGGGCTACGCGTTCCGCGGCTACTCGGCCGGGGCGGTGGACTTTATCGCCAAGCCATTCGACCCCTGGTTGCTGCGGGCCAAGGTGTCCGTGTTCGTCGACCTGTACACGAAGAACCGGCAGCTCAGCGACCAGGCTACGATGCTGCGCGCGCAGCTCGGTGAGTCGCTGGCTCACGCCGGGGCCGCCCGCTCCGGCGCCGACCCGGTGCTGGCCGAGCTGTCCGCGCGGCTCGCGGCGGTCGAGGACGTGGTCACGGTGCTGTCCCGCCAGAGCGAGGCCGCGGGCCCGGCCGTGGCCGAGTCCGTCCGCCAGCTCGACCACCGGGTGGCCCGGCTGCGCGGCGTGTTCGAGGCGCTCCGGGTCGATACCTGAGGTCGGCGTCTGCTGACCGGCTTCGGCCCTCAAAGAGGTCGTTCGGCTCGTCCGCGCGATCCGTCTGCTTCCGCGTCGTACTCGCCGGGCTGGTGGCCGGCCGGGAGCCGGTGCCTGGCCAGCCGCGCGGTGGGCGTGCGCGGCAGCTCGGCGATCTCCTGCCAGTACCGGGGCACCTTGAACGCGGCGAGCCGATCCGCGGCGTACGCCCGCAGCTCGTCGAACGACACCCTCGCGCCGCCGGCTGCCACCACGAACGCCTTGATCTCCTCCTCGGACAGCTCGGACTCCACGCCGACCACGGCGGCTTCCAGCACCGAGGGATGCGCCTCGAGGACCTCCTCGACCTCGAGCGGCGACAAGTTCTCGCCGCGGCGTCGCAGCACCTCCTTCTGCCTCCCGACGAACGTGTAGGTCCCGTCGTCGCCCACCGTGACCAGGTCGCCCGTGTGCAGCCAGCCGTCATCGAACAGGGCCGCGGTCTCCTCCGGCATCCCCCAGTAGCCGCGGGTGAGCACCGGGTTGCGCAGCTGCATCTCGCCGGTCTCCCCCGGGCCCAGCACGCGGCCTTCCGGCCCGACCACCCGGGCCTCGTTGACCGTCCCCAGGAACGGATGCTGGCGCACCGCGCCGAGCGTGCCGTACGGCCGGGTCCCCCGGGCCCAGATCAGCCCGTACGGGGACTCCGACATCGCGTAGCCGACCACGATCCGCAGGCCGAACCGGCGCTCCATCTCCAGCTGCCGCTCCCGCTCGGGCGCGGGCCCGGTGTAGCACAGCCGCAGCGGGGTATCGGCGTCGTCCGGGCGGGCCGGCTGGCGCATCAGGATCTCCAGCATCGCCCCGATCGCGTTGAACTCGGTCGCCCCGTGCCGGCGCGCGGCGTCAAGGAACCCGCTGGCGGAGAACCTGGGCAGCAGGATCAGCCCCGCGCCGCAGGCCAGCGAGCCCATCACCGAGTAGGCCGGCGCGTTGATGTGGAACAGCGGCAGGGAGGTCATCAGCCGGTCGGCGGCGGTCAGCTCCATCCAGAACGGGAAGCCCTCGCCCGCCATCGCGTACGCCCGGTGGGTCTGCATGACCAGCTTGGACCGGCCGGTCGTGCCCGAGGTCGGGATCAGCACGGCCAGGTCGTCCGGTCCCACCAGGTCCGGCAGCGCGTCCGCCGCGTCCGGGCCGCCTGGCCGGGGCGCCGACAGCGCCAGCAGCTCGTCCACGTCCAGCAATCCCAGCTCCGGCACCTCGGCGACCTGCGCGGCGTCGACCAGGGCGCCCAGGCCCGCGTCGGTGATCAGGGCCCGCGGCGGCACCTGCGCGACCAGCCCGGCCAGCTCGGCCGGGGCGCTGCGGGGGTTGACCGGCACGGTGACCGCGCCGAGCGAGGCCAGGGCGAGCCAGCACAGCAGGTACGGCGGCGTGGTCCGGGCGGTGACCAGCACCAGGTCATCCCGCCGTACCCCGGCCGAGCCCAGCGATCTCGCGAGTCCGGCCACCCGCGATGCCGCGCCGGCGAAGGTCAGCGTGGTGTCATCGGTGCGCAGCCAGATGCCGTCCGGGTCGCGGGCCGCCGCCGCGGCCAGCAGCCGGGGAATGGTGCCGGAGTACTGCGATCGCCGGTTCGGGCCCGCCGCGCCGGGCGTGCCAGGAGTCATGCCAAAGACGATACGTCGAGGCGGCGCAGCGTCGTGCTGGCCGATCTGGTTCCCGGCACGGTCGTACGAGACATCTGCTGGTCGCGGGGGCCGCGGCGCCGGGCGCCAGGCCGGCTAAGCCGGGGGCGACAGACCGCGGGCCAGCACCTCGAGGACGTCATCCAGCACGTCCCGGGGTACCTGCCGGCCCGCGGTCCAGTCGGCCCAGCGCATGCCGATGAAGTTGCCCACGCCGGTGTACAGGTAGGCGATCACCTCGGGGTCGTACCTGGAGTCCACCTCGCCGGCCAGCTGGGCCTGGCGGACCCCGCGCGCGTAGCCGCGGGCCAGCCGCTCGTAGTACTCGCGGAACAGGCCTGGGTCGACGAACTCCGATTCGCGCACGATGCGGTCGATCCACGGGCGCCGGGACAGCATGTCGAAGAACGCGCCGAAGGCCGCCCGCTCCCTGGACCTCTGGTTCGCCGGGGCGGTCTCCAGCGCCTTCCTCATCGCGTCCCGCAGGTCGGCGTTGATCCGCCGGACCACGGCCGCGAAGATGTCCTCCTTCGAGGAGAAGTGAGCGTAGAAGCTGCCGGTCGCCATGCCCGCCCGGGCACAGATTCCGGCCACGCTGGTGCGCCGGTAGCTGCGCTCGCCGAACAGCTGCTCGGCCGCTGACAGCAGCCGCTCGGCCGGCGGACGGTCATCTCCCGTCGCCGGCCGGCGGCTGGACGTGGCAGTCACGCGTCGTTCTCCGTCCTGACTCCTGCCCGGCCCGCCGGAGGGCTGCCGGGCAGGGGTGTCACGGCGACGGTATCCCGCTGGCCGGGGCGCTCGGCTGCCCGCCGGTGTAGGTCGTGATCGCTCCGGTCGGGCTGTCGTCCGTGACCTGGACCGGGCCAGTCGGGACGAGCGCGCCGTTATTGATCATGGCCATGTACGCGCCGGTGATGCCGTTGTGGTCGGTGGACGAGTAAGCATAGGGCGCGACCGAGAACCCCTGCGGCAGCCCGCCGTTGATCGCGTTGATCAGATCCTGCCTGGTCGGGTTGCGCCCGGCCTTGAGCATGGCCTGAACGAACGTGTAGGCGACCGCGATCCCGTAGGCCACGTTGCCGTCCAGCGGGTACTTGGCCAGGTACTTGTTATGGATCATGGTCATCAGCTTGATCCAGCTGTTGCTGGTGTCACCGAGCGACGGCAGGTAACCGTCGGTGATGATGCCCTGGGTCAGCGCGTTGCCCGACACCGTGGCGCCACCCTGCTTGGCGAACGCCTCGAGCAGGCCGGCCAGGGTGATCGGGTCCGAGCCCACATCGCTGACCACGAGCTGCGGGGCGAAGTTGAGCTTCAGGCTGATCAGCCGCAGCAGCGCGGTGAACGCGGGGACCGAGAACGACACCACGACCTGGGCCCCGGCCGCCTTGAGCGCGGTCACCTGCGGCGCCACGTTGGTCACCGTCGGGTTATAGCTCTCCGCGGCCACGACCTGGGACTTCGGGATCTCGTAGTTCAGGCCCTTGACCCCGTCCATGCCGAACTCGTCGTCCTGGTAGAAGTAGCCGATCTTCTTGCCCGGGAAGTGCTGCTTGATGTACGCGCCGAGGATCTTGCCCTCGCGGATGTAGTCGAGCTGCCAGCCGAACGTCTCCGGGTAGGCGCTGGGATCGTTCCAGCACTCGCAGCCGGAGGCGACGAACACGTCCGGCACCTTGGAGCTGTTCAGGTACTTCACCACGGCCAGGTGGGTGGGCGTGCCCAGGCCGTTGAAGATCGCGTACACGTTGTCCTGCAGCACGAGCTGGTGCACGACCGTCGAGGTGATGGTCGGGTCGTACTGGTCGTTCAGGTACTTGTAGACGATCTTCCGGCCGTAGATGCCGCCGTGGGCGTTCACGTACTGGAAGTACGCGTCGGAGGCCGGGGCGATCTCGTCGTACCCCGGCGCGGCGACGCCGGTGAGCGGCTGGTGGCTGCCGATAAGGATCTGCGTCGACGTGATCCCCGGAGCGGAGGCGGTCAGCGCGCTCTTCGGGGTGCTCGAGGCGCTCGAGCCGCAGCCGGCGGCCATCAGCGTCATGGCCGCGATCCCGGCCACGGCCGCGAGCGTCGATCTATGCGAGGTTCTCATGTCGTGTCTCCTCCTGGTGTTCACTGGCCGGCCTACGCCGGCGCAGAACGTTGATGGGCGCGGCCGCGGCGGGCGCGGCGGGCCCGAACAGGCGGCGCAGGCCGCCCTGGATGCCCGCCGGGAAGACGAGCATGACGACGATCAGAACGACTCCGTAGGCGGCGATCGGCAGGCTGGAGCTCGCCGCGCCGGACAGGCCGTGGCTGGCCGCCACGTTGCTGAGGTAGCTGGGCACGAGGACCAGCACCAGGCTTCCCCACACCGCGCCGAGCAGGCTGCCGAGCCCGCCGAGCACGGCAGCGGTGAGCAGCCCGATGGACAGGGTGAGCGTGTAGGCGCCCGGGGCCACGATGCCCGTGACCACGGCGAGCAGTGCCCCGCCGAGTCCGGCGCAGGCCGCGCTGACCACGAACGCGAGGATCTGCAGCCGGGCCACGTTCAGGCCGGCCAGCGACGCCGCCACCTCGTCGTCGCGCAGCGCGCGCCAGCTGCGGCCGATCCGGCTCCGGCCGAGGTTGGCCAGCAGTACCAGGAGGATCAGGGCGGCGGCGCAGGTCACCCAGGCCAGCCAGCGGGTGGGCGGGAAGGTGGCGCCGAGGAACGCGGGAGTGTTGATGCTGACCGACAGGCCCTGGTCGCCGCCGAACACCCCGGCGTACTGGTCGGCGAGCGTGGGCAGGGCGACGGCCAGCATCAGCGTGGCCCCGGCCAGGTAAGGGCCGCGCAGCCGGGCCGCGACGATCCCGAAGATCGCGCCGCTCGCGGCCGCGATGACCACGCTGGCCAGCAGCACCAGCTCCAGCGGCCAGTTCAGGTGGATCATCAGCAGCGCGCCGCCGTAGCCGCCCACCGCCATGAACGCGCCGTTGCCGACGGAGATCTGGCCGCTCAGCCCGATCAGGACGGTCAGCCCGGCGACGGCCGCGACGTACGCGGCGACCTCGGCCATCTGGTAGTCGCGATAGCTGCCGATCTGGACCGATATCGCGCCGAGGATCACCGCGACCACGATCGCGATGGCCAGGTGGCGGACCAGGGTCATGATCACACCCTCCGGGTGACGGCGGCCGAGAACAGGCCGGACGGGCGGATCATGAGAACCAGAGCCAGCACCACCAGCCCGTACACCAGGACCAGGTCGTTGCCGATGTAGCCGCCGGCATAGCTGAGCACCACCCCGAGCAGCACCCCGCCGACGACCGCGCCGACCGGGCTGTCCAGGCCGCCGATGACCGCGGCGGTGAAGCCCAGCACGAAGATCGAGTCCATGCTGTTCGGGTAGAGGAACGTGGACGGGGTGACCAGCACCCCGGCCAGCGCGCCGAACAGCCCGGCCAAGGCCCAGCCGAGGGTCAGCACCCGGCCGATCCTGATCCCGAGCAGCCGGGCCACGCTCGAGTTGAACGCGGTGGCCCGCAGCCGCAGGCCCACCGTGGTGTACCGGAAGACCACCGCCAGGGCCAGCGCCGCGGCGAGCACCGCGATCGCGGTGAACAGGTCGCTCGGGGAGATCCCGAGCGAGAAGCTCCCGATCCTCAGGCCCTCCACCGAGTACGCGGCGGGGAACGAGCGGTACTGACCGCCGTAGATGATCCCGGCCAGGCCCTCCAGCAAGATCAGCAGGCCGATCGTCACGATCACCGAGTTCAGCGGGGACTTGCCGATCGTCGGCCGGATCACCGTGCGCTCGCAGACCGCGCCGAGTACCAGCCCCGAGGCCAGGGCGAGCACGAAGCCCAGCCAGTAGTTGCCGGTGTGGCTGATCACGACCCAGGCGACGTAGGTGGTGAACATCGCCATGCCGCCCTGGGAGTAGTTCAGCACCCGGGTGCCGCGCCAGATCAGCACCAGCGACAGCGCGATCGCGGCGTAGATCATGCCGATCCCTATGCCGCCGAGGCCGAACTCGATGAACTCCTGCATGCGTCTTGCGCCTCCCGCGTGGCTAGAAGCCCAGATAGTGACGGCGCAGGCCGACGTCGTCGGCGAGGTTGGCCGCGGTGTCCTCGGCCACCACCTTGCCGAGGTTGAGGACCAAACCGGTGTCCGCGATGCCGAGGGCGCTGCGGGCGTTCTGCTCCACCAGCAGCACGGTCAGCCCGGACTCGTCGCGTAGCCGCCGGATCAGGTCCATCACCTGGGCGACCATTCTCGGCGCGAGGCCGAGGGACGGCTCGTCGAGCAGCAGCACCCGTGGCGCCGCCATCAGCGCCCTCGCGATGACCAGGATCTGCCGCTCGCCGCCGGACAGCGTGGCCGCGGCCCGCCGCCGGCGCTCGGCCAGCATCGGGAACCGGCGATAGGCATCTCCGAGGGCCTCGGCGCGCCCGGCCCGGTCCCGGGTGGCCAGCGCGCCGACGCGCAGGTTCTCCTCGACGGTGAGCTCGGTGATCACCCCCTGGCCCTCCGGCACATGAGCGACGCCGGCCCGGGCGATGTCCTCGGGCGGCCGGCGGGTCAGGTCGACGCCGCCGATCAGGATCCGCCCGCGCCGCGGCCGGACGAACCCGCTGATCGCCCGCAGCAGCGTGGTCTTTCCCGCGCCGTTGGCCCCGAGCACCGCGGTGATCGTGGCCGGCCGGGCCGAGATCGATACGCCGTCCAGCACCGGTCCACCGCCGTATCCGGCCACGACCTCCTCGACGGCCAGCGCCGCGGCCTCAGTCACGGCCTACCTCCCCTTGCTCGCCGTCCCCGGCCCGGCCGCTGTCCCCGGCCCGGCCGCTGCCCTCAGCCTGGCGGCTGTCGTCAGCCTGGCCGCTGTCCTCAGCCCCGAGGTACGCGGCGGTCACCGCCGGATCGGCCTGCACCTGCTCGGGCGTTCCGGTCGCGATGAGCCGGCCGAAGTCGAGCACGAAGATCGTGTCGCAGACCGACATCATCAGATCCATCCGGTGCTCGATGACCACGACGGTCGCCTCGGCCGCGAACTCCTTGATCAGCGCGCCGAGCTCGGGCAGCTCCTTCTCGGAAAGGCCGCTGGCCGGCTCGTCGAGCAGCAGCAGCCGCGGGTGCGCGACCAGGGCGCGGGCCAGCGCCACGCGCTTGCGCAGCCCGTAGGCCAGGGTCTCGGGCATGCTGTCGGCCAGGTCGGCAGCGCCCACCCGGCTCAGTGCCTCCTTCGCTCGCTCCCGGAGCCGCCGCTCATCGCGGTCCGACCAGGGCAGGCCGAACAGGCCGGACCAGAACCCGGCGCGGGCCGAGTGGCTGGCGCCGACCATGACGTTCTCGACGGCCGACAGCCCGCGGAACAGCCCGACCCCCTGCAGGGTGCGGGCGATCCCCAGGCTCGCGAGCCGGTGCGGCCGCACCCCGGTAAGCTCGTGGGAGTCGAAGGTGATCGTGCCCGAGGCTGGCCGCACGAAGCCGCATACCGAGTTGAGCAGCGTAGTCTTCCCGGCCCCGTTGGGACCGATGATCCCGGTGACCTGACGCGGCGCGGCGCTGAGCGACACCTCGTCAAGCGCGGTGAGGCCACCGAACCGGACCGTCACGCCGCTGACATCGAGAACGCCCGTTGCGGCCGACGAGCCGACCAGCCCTGCTTCGGATGAACTACCATTCATCGGGCTGACCCTCGCTTCAAGAGCCATAACTGGCAGGCTATGAAGCTAAATTCAGTACCTGAGAGTGCGGTTACCGCAAGGCCGCGTGCGAGAGTCGGTGCCGATTTGTTGCCGATCCGAGACCACCAGTGATCGGCGCAATTGGCGGTACTCGCCGCATCCGGCCAGGATGGTGAGGGTGACAGCAGACGGGCAGGCCCGGGCCGACCCGGCGCCCGGGTGGGCGCGCCGGGTCGCCAGACTGGCCGTGCTGACCGGCGCCGGGATCTCCACCGACTCCGGCATCCCCGACTTCCGCGGGCCGTCCGGCATATGGACCAGGGACCCGGAGGCCGAGAAGCTCTCCACCTATCAGGCCTACATGGCCGATCCCGAGATCAGGCGGCGGTCCTGGCGCAACCGGCTGGCCCATCCGGCCTGGACGGCCGAGCCCAACCCGGCGCATCTGGCCCTGGCCCGGCTGGCCCGCAGCCCCATCGACACCCAGGTGATCACCCAGAACATCGACGGCCTGCACCAGCGGGCCGACACACCGCCCGGCCGGGTCATCGAACTGCACGGCACGATGTTCGGCGTGGTGTGCACCGGCTGCGGCGACCGGACCACGATGGCCGAGGCCCTGGACCGGGTGCGGGCCGGCGAGCACGACCCGCCGTGCACCCGCTGCGGGGGGATCCTGAAGTCCGCCACGGTGATGTTCGGCCAGGCGCTCGAGCCGGGAGTGTTCGAACGGGCCGCGTTGGCCGCCGCCCGCTGCGACCTTCTGCTGGCGATCGGCAGCACGCTCACCGTAGAGCCCGCCGCGTCCCTGTGCGCGATCTCGGCCGAGGCCGGCGCGAGCCTGGTCATCGTCAACCGCGACCCCACGCCCTACGACGCGGCCGCCGCCGCGGTCATCCGCGAGCCGATCGGCGACGCCGTGCCCCGTATCGCCGACCAGCTGCTGAGCAGCAGCCTCGGGCAATACGACGCCGCCCCCCGGATCGCCGGCCAGCCGCCGCCCACCGAACCGGGACAATAGGACGCCGCGTCCCGGATGGGCGACCAGCCGCCGCCCAGCGAGGATTATCCGGAGCTTACGGCTCGTCCCTTTTCAGCACCCTGGCCCGGGACCACTCACCTAGGCGAGCGTGGGAACGTCGGTGGCGGGCCCGCCCAGCGCGTTGCGGCGCTCCGGCGTCCTCAGCGAGACCATCCTCCGCCAGCCGCCGAGCCTGTCGTAGACATAAACCGCCTGGACGCCCGCGCCCAGCGCGGCCGACTTCGGCCCGGACCACCGGAGCAGGCGCCCCAGGTGGGCCATGACCGACCGGCTGATGTTCCGGTAGATACCGATTTCGGCCAGCGCGGACCTGTGGAGCTCCTGCTGGATCATGGGCCCGTGCCCGGCCGAAGCCAGCCGCAGCAGCTCCTCGTGGCAGTAGGCCAGGTGGTTGTCCTCGTCGTTGGAGATCATCCTGATTGCCTTGGCGATGTCCTCGCGGGAGCCCGCCACCTTGCGCAGCGACCGCATCTGCTCGGACGCGCGCTGCTCGGTGACCCGGCTGTGGGCCAGGTAGGTGACGATGTCCTGCTCGGTCAGCCTCTGGTCGCTGCGCAGCTTGCTGTGGGCCAGGCCGATCCCGCTGTCCTCGAGCTGCATCGTGTAGTTGGTGTCCGCGGGCACGGGTACCGGCTCCAGGCCCCGCTTGCGCAACAGAGCGCGGAAGATGCGCCCGTGCTTGTCCTCGTCGGCCCCGTGCCGGGCGATCTTGGGCGCCAGGCCCTGACACGACTCGGGAACGAGGGCCGCGATCCGGCCGTTCTCCCAGCCGCCCTGCGCCTCGTCGCTGGCCGCGATCGAGCAGAACAGCTGAAACGCCGCGTCGTTGTCGAAGATCTCTTCGTAGATAGAGCTGGCCGAGAGCACCCCGGACCACCCCCCGTGACGTGTCGTCTGGCCCCCTGACTCACACCCTGATACCCCCTGCCGGCGACGTTAGCCCCGGGGCCCCGGACGGGGGCGGCGCGATTCCCCGACGATAGCCCCGGGGCCCCGGACGGGGCGGCGCGATTCCCCGCATTACGGACCGACGCCCCGGTTTCGGACCTGCCGCCCGACGCTGCGGCGGGCCAGGACGTGCCGCAGCGCGGCCACCGCCCGGTACGGGTCGGTGCGCCCGGCCCGCTCCTCGCAGTCGAGCAGCAGCCCGAACGTGTCCGGGCCCGGCACCGGAGCCTCGTCGCCGGCCGCGTCGGTGAACACCCGGACCCCGTACCAGCCCTCGACCCCGAGGCCCAGGCCGGCCAGCCCGGCGGCCAGGTCATCCATCCGGTCGGCCCGGGCCCGCACGCCGATCCGGTTGACATACCCGGTTTCGTCGAACGCGGCCGCCGCGGCCGGCCAGTCGCCGAGCAACCCCGGACGCATGGCCAGCGCGTCGCCGTTGCGGACCAGCAGCGACACCAGCCCGCCCGGCGCGACCACCCGGGCGATCACGGCCAGCAGCGGGGCCGGGTCGGGCAGGTACATCAGCACCCCATGGCACAGTACGACGTCGAAGCCGGCCGCGCCGAACAGGTCGGCCGCGCTCAGCGCGTCGCCCAGGACCGGACGGACCCGGTCCGCCACCGGCGGCGGCTCGGCGCGCAGCGCCCGGCTCAGGTCGCCCAGCAGGGGCGCGGAACGGTCCAGCCCGATCACGACGTGGCCGCGCCGGGCCAGGAACAGCGCCTGGGTGCCCTGGCCGCAGCCCAGGTCGAGCACGCGCAGCCCGGTTCGGTCCCCGAGGTGCCCGGCCAGTTGCCGGGACACCAGTTCCTGACGCACGGCCTCGCGCAGCGTGCCAAGGCGCGCCCGCCACCGCTCCTCTCCGGCGGCAAAGGCCGTACTCACGTCGGCGCACCCGTCCCGGGCCTGTGGCCGGGTCAGAAGCCGGGGAACACCTGGCGCAGCCGCTCCAGGTCCGCGGCGTCGCCCTCGGCCTCGCCCGGGGTGTGCGCCGGGTCGAGCCGGCCGTAGGCCAGCCGCAGCAGCGCCTCGGCCGGCATCGCGACCTCGCCGTCTGCCCCGTTCCCGTCGCCGGGCCAGTTCACCATGCTCACCGCGTCCGCCGCGACCAGCAGGTAGTCACGGTGCGGCTCCGTCGTCCGGATATGCATCCTGAACGCGACGTCTGGGGCTTTGCCGAGCCTCGGCGCGAGGAACTGGGGCACGTTGTCGATCAGCAGCCCGACCGCGTCGGGAGCGACCCTGGCCCCGGGGTCGACGCCGACCGCGACGTCCCAGGTGTGCATCGCGTGTTCGCCGAGCCGGAGCCGGACTACCCCGACGCTGTCCAGGGTCATCCCGAAGAACGGGAAGCTGATCGCGGCCAAGTCGTCGTCGCTGAGCCGCTCCAGGGCCTCGACGTACTTCTCGTCCGCGCTGAGGGCGTCGGCCGCCTGCGCGTCCGGGGTCTTGGCGTTCCATGCGTCCCAGACCGGCGCGAACGCATCCCGGCCGACCGGCTCGGCCCGCCCCAGAGCGGCGGGCAGCATGAGCGTCAGCGCGATCTCGGCGCCGCTGCCGAGATGGGACAGCACCTGGGCCACGCTCCAGTCGGCGCAGTACGAGGGCCCGCGCAGCTGCTCCGGGGTGAGCGGCCCGACCACCGACGCCAGCCGGTCGTGCGAGTTGCGCAGGGCCGCGATCCAGGCACGAGGATCCTGCTCCATGGCGGGCTCCGATCTCGGGGTAGGTGCCTCCATAGACTGCCACAAGGATGACGCTGTGGGAGGAGCGAGGATGCCACATCCCCTGGCCATGGAGCACCTGCCGGACATCGACCCGCGCGAGCACGCGGTGGAGTCCCGCTCGTGGGGCGAGGAGTTCACCTTCCACCTGGTCCGCTACGAGGGCCGGTACTACGCCTGGACGGCGCGGCCGTTCGCCGGCGGCGACCACGCCTACGAGATGCCGTCCGAGGAGGCCGCCCGCCGGTTCCTGGACGCCGAGTTCGCGTTCCTGCTCATCGGCACCCACTGGGGCGAGCGGGTGGCCTCGGTGAGCGTCGGCGACGAGGCCACGGGCCGGATGCTGTTCTCCGCCGACGTGCTCGACGGCGGGGAGGACGGGATCTGGCTGGCCACCTCGGAGGAGCGCGGCGAGGAGAGCTACTACGTGCTGGCCGGGTTCGGCGACCTGGGCCAGGCGGTCGAGGCGTTCGCTGGCCGGGCCGAGCAGGCCGCCGACGTGATCGAGCGGCTCGACATCGGCTGGCCCCAGGTCGCCGCCATGTACCTGCGCTACCGGGCGGCGTTCGCCCGGGCCGGCGCGGCACGGGCCGCGCTCGGGGACACGATCCGCCGCAGCCGCAGCCGGATCCGGGCCGAGCACGCGGTCGCCCGGGTCGCGGGCACGGTGGCTGTCTCCCGCGACGACCTCTACCACGTCCTGGCCGGGGACGACTGGGCCTGGAAGGACCTGATGCCAGCCAGGACGGACGCGCCGCCGCCCCGGCCGCCGGCGCGCCTGGACCCGGCCACCCTGGAGCCGCAGGCCGGACCGGCGGCCTGGTCCGCCTGGGCCAGGTTCGCCATCGACGCGGAGGACGAGCTCGAGGCCAGGGCGATCGCGGACGCCGTCCTCGACCAGATGAAGGTGGACGCCGCCATCGGTCCCCGGACCGGCCCGTTTCCCGAAGGGCTGTGGACGGTGACCGCCGAGGTGGACCTGTCCGAGGTGCAGGTCGAGCCCGACGACGCGATGACCCGGGTCCACTACATGATCCGCCATCTCGGCGAGGTGACCTGGACCAGCCGCGAGCACGGCCGGCAGGCCACGATGAGCTGGCCGCCGGACATCTGGGCCCGCCGGCCGGGAGCGGACGATGTCCTCGGCCATCCGGCGATCCGGGCCGCGGTCTTCTGGGTCTCGGCCGGCGACGACGGCTAGCCAGCGGCCGAACCCGGCCCGGGGCACCGGGCCGGCGGGTCCCGCGGCGATAGCCTTCGTGACATGAGAATCGGTTTTGGCGCGCCGGTGTCCGGCGCCTGGGCCACCCCGGAGAACCTGGCCGGCTTCGCCGTCCGCGCCGAGCAGGCCGGTTACGCCTCGCTCTGGAGCTTCCAGCGGCTGCTGGTCCCCGAGGGCTCCGGCATGGACCCGGTGTACCAGAGCGTGCTGGACCCGATGGCCGCCCTGGCCTTCGCGGCCGCCGGGACCTCGGTCATCCGGCTCGGCGTCGCGGTGGTCAACCTGCCGTTCGTGTCCCCTGCCTACCTCGCCAAGCAGGCGGCCACGGTGGACATCCTGTCCGGCGGCCGGCTCGACCTGGGCCTGGGCATCGGCTGGATGCCGGAGGAGTTCGCCGCCACCGGGGCATCGATGGCCCGGCGCGGCGCGCGCGCGTCCGAGTACGTGTCGGTGCTGCGCCACCTGTGGGCGGACGGCCGCAGCGAGTTCAGCGGCGAGTTCTACGAGGTCCCGCCCAGCACCGTGGCCCCGAAGCCGGCCCAGCCCGGCGGCCCGCCGATCCTGCTCGGCGGCCTGGCCCGCGCGGCGCTGGAGCGCGCGGGGCGGATCGCGGACGGCTCGACC
>JASHUI010000105.1:0-2940 GCA_030040095.1 Streptosporangiaceae bacterium
CCCTGCTGAAAGGGGTTTACAACCCGAAGGCCTTCATCCCCCACGCGGCGTCGCTGCGTCAGGCTTTCGCCCATTGCGCAATATTCCCCACTGCTGCCTCCCGTAGGAGTCTGGGCCGTGTCTCAGTCCCAGTGTGGCCGGTCGCCCTCTCAGGCCGGCTACCCGTCGTCGCCTTGGTAGGCCGTTACCCCACCAACTAGCTGATAGGCCGCGAGCTCATCCCTAGCCGAAAAACTTTCCACGATGGCCGATGTCAGCCGTCGTCATATTCGGTATTAATTCCGGTTTCCCGGAGCTATCCCGAAGCTAGGGGCAGATTGCTCACGTGTTACTCACCCGTTCGCCGCTCGAGTACCCCGAAGGGCCTTTCCGCTCGACTTGCATGTGTTAAGCACGCCGCCAGCGTTCGTCCTGAGCCAGGATCAAACTCTCCATTGAATGTCTATATGCAACCGCCGGCACGCTCCGAAGACCGGCCGCACGGATTGCTGACATGAGAGATGTCTCATCAGGCTGGCGGACCAGCCATGGAGACGATCTTGGCACTCCGTCATGCGGGCCAGGCCGTTACCGACCAGACCCAGACGGGGGTTGTGCATGTGCACTGGCTTTTAGCACGCTGTTGAGTTCTCAAGGAGCGGACGCACACCATCGAAGATCTCTCGACCTCGTCCGGGGCAACCCTGCTAACTTACCTGACCTACAGGTCGCTGTCAACTTACTTCTTAAAACTTGCCTTGCTTCGTCACGCCCTGTACATCAAGCATACCCTCACCTTGCCATCCGGATACCCGGGATCACGCAGTGGGAGGGGTCGCTCTATCCCAGGTAAACCGCCGCCCTTTGGGCTGGTCGGGCTGACCGGGGCAACACGAAACTGTAGGCAGCCGAGGCGATCTAGTCAAATCGCGTACCTCGGGTCGCGACCGCGGAACCGGCTCTGCAGCCGCGGCGACCCAGGCTGGTCCGGCCCGGTCACTCCGCTCGGCTGGCGCTGCCGCGCGCCGTCCGTGGCTGCGGGCTTGGCCCCGCGCGCCGCGGCCTTTGGGCTGGTGAGAGGGCACTCATCTGGAACGCGGAGGTCGGCGCGGAAGATCGCGCCGACCTCCGCGGATGGGTCTGCTCGAAGTCCTGGTGCGGCTCGGCGGCACCTGCGCGGGGCATGATTTAGGTCACATCGGTCATAGCGTGATATCGCCCGTCGCTCGCCGATCGCGCCCGTCCGGACGCGGGTGGATGCGCCCATGGTGGAGCGCAGTCGAAGGACCGGGCTGATTTCGGATGCACGGGACACGTCCGCCGTGTGGTCCGATAACCCAGATAGTAACGAATTCAGCACAATTCCCGGTGCCCCCCCGCGAGTCCCACGATGGCCAGACGCGCCGTCAACCGGCTCGCACCTCGGCGCCTGCCACCGTCCGCTTGCCGCGCCGCAGCACCAGGAAACGGCCGTGCAGCAGGTCGCCTGGCTGCGGCTCCGCGTCCTGCTCGGTCACCTTCGCGTTATTCAGGTAGGCGCCACCCTCGGCGATGGCCCGCCGGGCCGCCGACTTGCTCGGGACGATTCCGGCGGCGGCCATCAGGTCGGCCACCTGAGGCATGGCGCCGCCGGGCTCGATCGTCACCGACGGCACCTCGGCCAGCGCGGCCGCCAGCGTCCTCTCGTCCAGCGCCCACAGGTCCCCCTGGCCGAACAGGGCCTGGCTGGCCGCCACGACGCGGACGTACTCCTCGGCACCGTGCACGAGGGTGGTGACGTCCTCGGCCAGCACCCGCTGCCCGGTCCGCGCCGCAGGCCGCTCCGCGGTCTCCCGCTCCAGTTCCTCGATCTCGTCGCGGCTGCGGAACGTGAAGACTCGCAGCAGGCCCGGAACCTCAGCGTCGGCCCGGTTGATCCAGAACTGGTAGAACGCGTACGGGCTCATCAGGTCCGGGCTCAGCCAGACCGCCTCGCCCTCGGTCTTCCCGTACTTGGTGCCGTCGGGCTTGGTGATCAGCGGTATGGCCATCGCGTGCACCACGTCGCCGGTGACACGCCTGATCAAGTCGACGCCCGACACCAGGTTGCCCCACTGGTCGCTGCCGCCGATCTGCAGCAAGCAGTCGTGCCGCTGGTGCAGTTCCAGGTAGTCGTAGGCCTGGAGGATCTGGTAGCTGAACTCGGTGAAGCTGATCCCTCCGGCCTCGAGCCTGGCCTTGACCACCTCGCGGGACAGCATCTGGTTCACCGGGAAGTGCTTGCCGATGTCGCGCAGGAAGTCCAGGGCGAGCAGGTTCTCGGTCCAATCCATGTTGCTGACCAGCACGGCGCTCGATGCGCCCGGCGCGAAGTCGAGGAACTGGCCGACCTCGTTCCGGATCCGCTCCACCCAGCCCGCGACCACCTGGCGGGAGTTCAGCACCCGCTCCGTGGACTTGCCGCTGGGATCGCCGATCAGCCCCGTCGCGCCGCCCACGAGCCCGATCGGCCGGTGACCCGCCAGTTGCAGGCGCCGCATGGTCAGCAGCAGCACCAGGTGGCCGATGTGGAGCCCGGGGCCGGTCGGGTCGAATCCGGCATAAAACGTGATCCGACTGGTGTCCAGCACCTTACGCAGGTCGTCCAGGTCCGTGTGGACGGCGATCAGGCCACGCCAGCTCAGCTCGTCGATGATGTCGGTCACTGAGGAATATTCCCACCTTCCCTGGCCGGACCGGTAACTGGTTTCCGCCTGGCCCGGCGCGGAGCGTATGCGCGGTAGGCCGACACGGTCGGGTCATCGGTGATCCAGAACCGCCAGGCTACGTCTGCCGCCCGGCTGACCCCGACCCTCGGGCCGCGGCTGATGTCGGCCGCGGGCACGACTTGCGGCGCGGCGAAGGCGCGCAGCGACGAGGCCGGGTCGCAGGCGTCGGCGCCGTCGTGCGAGCGGTCGACGCCCGGCGCCTCGCACAGCCGGG
>JASHUI010000106.1:0-8949 GCA_030040095.1 Streptosporangiaceae bacterium
CCCACCAGGTAGACGCCGGCGCGTGCCGCCCGTCGGCCGGGTTAGCGCGTCGCGAGCTTCGCCGCGCGCTGCGTCGGCCTGGCCAGGCCATAGCGGCGTCTGGACAGCCCGGCCCAGGGATCTGACCAGTCCTGCCGGTCCAGGCGCTCGCCCACGGTGGGCAGCGTGAAGCGCAGCGGCGTCAGGCCGGGATCCTCGAGTTCCTCCCAGGCGAGCGGCGTGGCCACGGGCGCACCGGGCCTGGCGCGCACCGAGTAGGGCGCCACCACGGTCTGCGCGTAGGCGTTGCGCATGATGTCGGCATATACCCGGTCGCCGCGGCCGTCCCTGCGCTGCTGCGTGGTCAGCCAGCCCGGCTCGCGGGCGGCCAGAACCTCGCTGACCTGGCGGGCGAACCGGCGCACCGCGTCGAAGTCGTCACGCGCCGCCAGCGGGACGTGAACGTGCAGGCCCTTGCCGCCGGTGGTCTTGACGAAGGCCGTCAGCCCGAGCTCGCCCTCCAGCAGCGCCCGCAGGCCCAGCGCCAGGCGCCGCACCTGGCCGAAGTGCTCGTCGTCGGGCGGGTCCAGGTCGAACACGAGCTGGTCGGGACGCTCGAGCGCCCCGGTCCGGCTGAGGAACGTGTGGAACTCGACGCAGGCCTGGTTGGCCAGGTAGACGAGCGTGGCCGGCTTGTCGCAGACGACCTGGAGCAGCGTGCCGTCCTGCTTCTTCACCTCGGTGCGGGTCACCCAGGCGGGAAAGTAGGCCGGGACGTTCTTCTGAAAGATCCGCTCCCCGGTGATCCCGTCCGGATAGCGCGCCATCACCAGCGGGCGGTCGCGCAGGTACGGCAGCATCCGGCCCGCCATGCCCCGGTAGTAGCCGATCAGGTCGCCCTTGGTGATCTCCGGCTGGGCGAAGAACACCTTGCCGGTGTGGGACAGTTCGACGCTGATGCCCGAGACCGTGACGGTTTCGGCCTGCCTCGGGGTCAAGGCCCCGGCCCCCCCTCGACGGGCGTCTCCCGGACCACCTCGGACGGATCCTTGTCCTGCCGCAGACCCTGGAACCTCGGGTGGCGCAGCTCCCCGTCCCTGGTCCACTCGGAGAACCCGACCTGGCCCACCAGCGTCGGCTCGACCCAGTGCGCCTTCGACCGCGGCAGCCTGCCGCGGTCGAAGGCGGGCGTGTCCCGCTCGAGCGCGGCCAGCGTGTCGTGCAGGCTCAGCAGCGTGCGGGTATCGAACCCGGTCCCGACCTTGCCGGCGTAGACCAGCCGCCCGTCCGGATCGTAGTAGCCGAGCAGCAGCGCGCCGAAACCGGACCGCGACCCCTTCGGGTCGGTGAAGCCGCCGATGACGAACTCCTGGCCGCTCTCACACTTGAACTTCAGCCAGTCCCGGGTCCGGCCGCCGCGGTAGGGGGCGTCGACGCGCTTGGCGATGAGTCCTTCCCAGCCGTCGCGGCACGCCTGGCGGTAGTACTCCGCGCCATCGGTGGACCGGTGCTCGGTGTACCGCAGCGGGTCCTCGAAGGTCAGTGACGCTCGCAGCGCCCGCTTGCGCTCGAGCAGCGGCAACGGCCGGGTGTCCCGGCCGTCGGCAAACAGCACGTCGAACAGGTAGAAGTACACCGGAAACCGGCGGAGCAGGTCCTCGCTCGGCTGGGCGACGCCGAGGCGCTGCTGCAGCCGCTCGAACCTGGTCTGGCTCCCCTCGAACGCGACGATCTCGCCGTCGACGACGCAGTCGCTGCGTCGTTGCGCCGCCAGCGCCGCGGCGATTTCCGGAAAGGTGCTGGTGACCTCGTGCTGGTTGCGGGTCATCAGCCGGACACCGCCCCGGCCGGCGCCCGCGACGAAGGCCAGGCAGCGCTCGCCGTCGAGCTTGCGCTCGAAGATCCAGCCCGGATCGGAGAACCTGTCCTTGGTGAGCGTGGCCAGCTCGGGATCCAGCCACGCGGGCAACCTCGCGTCGGGTGGCTCATCTGCCCTGGCCAACGCCTGACCTCCTCCCGCGGGAACCGGTCCGCCGGCCAACGGCTGTCAGCGTCTTCGGCGCCAGCGCCGGATGAGCAGGCCTGACGCGACCACGCCCGCCGCGGCCGCGAGCGGTCCCGCGTAGTCCGCCACCCTATCGCGAAGGCCCGCGATTTCCTGCCGGGCGTGCTGCTCGGCGTCGGCCACGGCCGCCGGGTTCTCCGTCGGCTCGGCCGCGGCCCTTTGTGCCGCGTCCATGCGCGACCTCTACCCTCCAGCCGGCCGGGATAACGGAATCACGTCCGCGACGGCCATCACGCGGATTCCTTCACGCGATCTCCACGGGCTCGGCAGCCAGGCTGCACGCTGCCCTGGTGTGGTGCGGGTAACGGCTGCACGGGGCGGCGGAGAGGGGAACACATGAACCGGACGGTGAACGTGGCCATCGCAGGACTTCGTGCCGCGATGGACGGCCCGGTGGTCGCGCCCGGTGACCCGGGATTCGACGACCGACGCCGGGTCTGGAACGCGGAGATCGACCGCAGCCCGTCCATGATCGCCCGGTGCGCCACGGCCACCGACATATCCTCGGCGATCTGCGTGGCGCGCGAGCACGACCTGGAGGTATCGGTTCGCGGCGGCGCCCACAACACCGCGGGCACCGCCGTGTGTGATGACGGCATAATGATCGACCTGAGCCTGCTCAACTCGGTCGCGGTCGATCCGGCCGCCCGGCGGGCCCGGGTCGGCGGCGGAGCGCTGCTTGCCGACCTGGACGCGGCCACCAGGCCGCACGGGCTGGCGGTCCCGGCCGGGCTGATCAGCCACACCGGCGTCGGGGGGCTGACGCTGGGCGGCGGCATGGGCTGGCTGACCCGCAAGTACGGCCTGAGCATCGACAACCTGGCCGGCGCCGACGTGGTCACCGCCGACGGCCGGAAGCTGCGCGCGGCCGCCGACGAGAACCCCGACCTGTTCTGGGCCATGCGGGGCGGCGGCGGCAACTTCGGCGTGGTCAGCTCGTTCGAGTTCCGGCTGCACCAGGTCGATCCCACCGTGCAGATGGGCCTGTTCTTCTGGGGGATTGACCAGGGCCGGGAGGCGCTCGCGCTGCTCGGTGAGATCACCGCGGAGATGCCACAGGAGATCAACGCCGTGATCGCCGCGCTGAACGCGCCGCCCGCGCCATTCGTCCCGGTGGAGCACAATTTCGCGCCCGGCTTCGCGTTGCTGATGATCGGATTCGAGGGCACGCCGGAGCATGCCCGGCTGGCCGCCAAGATCCGCCGGACCTTGCCGCCGCTGTTCGAACTGGTCACGCCGATGCCCTACGTCGAACTGCAGCGGATGCTCGACGAGGCCAACGCGTGGGGCCACTACGCCTATGAGAAGGGCACCTACGTCGAAAGCCTGTCCGGCGACGTGATCGAGGTCATGAACGAGCAGGTCGCGCGGAAGAACTCGCCGATGTCGCTGGCCCTGTTCTACCGGCTGGACGGCGGGTACAGCAAGGTCGCCGACGACCAGACCGCGTTCAGCGGCGGCCGCTCGCCGAGATACGCCGCGTTCCTGGTCGGCGCCGCGCCTGACCTCGACCTGCTGGCCGCCGACCGGCGCTGGGTCCGCGACTTCTGGGAACGGCTGCGCCCGCTGTCCATCGGCACCGGAGACGGCTACGTCAACGGCGTGGCCGAGTTCGCCGACGACCGGATCCGCAACAGCTATGGCCCGGCCAAGTACCAGAGGCTGGCGGCGATCAAGGCCGAGTACGACCCGGACAACGTGTTCCACCTCAACGCCAACATCAAGCCGGCCTGACGCCAAACGCCGCGCGACCCCCGCCCTGGCCCGGCGAGCGGGGCGCGAAAGCGAAAGCACCCCATGTGCGAGACATGGGGTGCTTCGCTGCGTTTGTGATGGTTCCCTAAGTTGTGAGCCCGAAGCTCTGACCTAGGTGCGCAGTTGTGAGCCCGAAGCTCTGACCGCGCTTTCCAGGCTACCCACCATGGAAACTGTAGTTCAACTTGCCCTAGACGAACCTTGACTCACACTACGCAGACGTCGCCTAGGGGCCGGTATACCCAGAGTTGCAATATTTACCCTATCTGTACGTATATCGCACAGGCTGGCGACCCCGTAAGCCGCCGCCAGTCGCGCAGCGATCTTGCCTTTGTGGGAGGTGGGGCTGGAGGTCGAAGCAGACTGGCCGCACTGGTGCGCCACTGCGCCAGCAACCAGATCTGCGAGCTGCAGGCCGTCGTTGCATGATGAGTCAGCGCATGTTGCCGCCACAAGCGACGTGGCCCGCGTCCTGGCGTTAACCATCTCGCGAACGGTGTCGTCGAACGCGTAGCCCCTGGGGGTGGTGACCTGATCAAGCAGCGCTGCAGCCAGCTCGCGCCTGTTGATGATCCCTCCGAGAAGCTTCGCCGTGATCCTGGCGTGGGCCACCCACTGGGGGTCAGAGCTGGCAAACGGATCAGCGCCCTTTGTTCGGTCCACGATGCAGGCCGCAATGTGCGCGTCGGACTGTTCAAGTACGTCGATCAGCTCGGAGAAGACCGGCGAGCGCGTCCGGGTTATCTTGCTGAACTTGAACTCATCCATGTAGCCGTGCCTATCGCGTATGTCCTGCACGGACCGCAGTAGCTGCCCGGGTTTCCGGACCTTTACCGCGCCAACCACGAAGAACCGCCCAGCACTGACCTTCACGGCGCTCTCGTCCACGAAGATCATTGCGGTCGGGTACTTCGGCGGGATGTGTACGGCCTCAGATACGGGCGCGGCAGGCATCGGGGCTCACGAAGGACTCGGCGAACAACAACGGTGTAACTATACCAACGGCAGTAACACCGCGTAGCCGTGCGTACGGATTGCGGAACCGGGCCGACCGCTGCGGGTTCACCGGGAACGGTCCGGGGCACACCGGTCACTCCGGCGGGTCGCGGTGCTGCAGGATAACCACGGACCGGCCCGCCACCTGGAGCGTCGCGGAACTCTCCAGGGTCTCGCCGCCGCGGCCCGGGTCGGCGGTCTCGGTGACCAGCTCCCACCACTGGCCCCACTGCTTGGGCAGGGTCCAGTCGACCGGCTCGGCGTGCGCGTTGAACAGCAGCAGGAACGAGTCGTCGGTGATCCGCTGGCCGCGGCGGTCCCGGTCGGTGATCGCGTCGCCGTTCAGGAAGATGCCCACCGAGGGGGCCGCGCCCGCGTCCCAGTCGTCGTCTCCCATCTGCGACCCGTCGGGCTTGAACCAGCCCAGGTCCACCGAGCCCCGGATCGAATGGCCCTGGAACCAGTGCCGCCGCCGCAGCACGGGATGCTCGCGGCGCAGCGCGATGAGACGGCGGGTGAACTCGAGCAGGCCGGTGTCGACGTTCTCCCAGTCGTACCAGGAGACCTCGTTGTCCTGACAGTACGCGTTGTTGTTCCCGTGCTGCGTGCGCCCGATCTCGTCGCCGCCGAGCAGCATCGTCACGCCCTGGGACAGCAGCAGCGTGGCCAGGAAGTTGCGCTGCTGGCGCCGGCGCAGGGCCAGGATGTCCGGGTCGTCGGTGTCGCCCTCCGCGCCGCAGTTCCATGACCGGTTGTACGGCTCGCCGTCGGCCCCGCCCTCGCCGTTGGCCTCGTTGTGCTTCTCGTTGTAGGAGACCAGGTCGCGCACGGTAAACCCGTCGTGGGCGGTCACGAAGTTGACGCTGGCGCCCGGATGGCGGGTGTCGGCCTGGTAGAGGTCCGAGCTGCCGGTGAGCCGGGAGGCGAATTCGCCCAGCGTGGCCGACTCCCCGCGCCAGTAGTCGCGTACCGTGTCCCGGTACCGGCCGTTCCACTCCGACCACAGGGCCGGGAAGTTCCCGACCTGGTAGCCGCCCTCGCCGATGTCCCACGGCTCGGCGATGAGCTTGACCTGGGAGACGATCGGGTCCTGCTGGATCAGGTCGAAGAACGCCGACAGCCGGTCCACCTCGTGGAACTGCCGGGCCAGGCTGGCCGCCAGGTCGAAGCGGAACCCGTCGACGTGCATCTCGGTCACCCAGTAGCGCAGCGAGTCCATGATCAGCTGCAGGGTGTGCGGGTGACCGACGTTCAGGCTGTTGCCGGTCCCGGTGGTGTCGTAGTAGAACCGCTGGTCCTCGGCCAGCCGGTAGTAGGCGGCGTTGTCGATGCCCTTCATCGACAGGACCGGGCCGAGGTGGTTGCCCTCGGCCGTGTGGTTGTAGACCACGTCGAGGATTACCTCGATGCCGGCCTCGTGCAGGGCCCGGACCATGGCTTTGAACTCGGCCACCTGCTCGCCGCGCTGGCCGCCGGCGGCGTACTCGTTGTGCGGGGCCAGGAATCCGATCGAGTTGTACCCCCAGTAGTTCCGCAGCCCGCGCTCGATGAGGTGCGCGTCGTGCACGAACTGGTGCACGGGCAGCAGTTCCACCGCGGTGACCCCGAGCCCGGTGAGGTAGTCGATGGCGGCCGGGTGGGCCAGCCCGGAATAGGTGCCGCGCTGCGGCTGCGGTATGTCCTGGTGCCGGACCGTCAGGCCCTTGACGTGGACCTCGTAGATCACGGACTCGTTGAGCTGGACGTCAGGAGGCCGGTCGTTGCCCCAGTCGAAGTAGGGGTTGTGCACCACCGACCGAGGCACGAACGGCGCGCTGTCGTCGTCGTTGCGTGAGTTCTCGTCACCGAAGGTGTACGGGAAGCAGGCCTGGTTCCACCGCACCTGGCCCTCGATGGCCTTGGCGTACGGGTCGATGAGCAGTTTGGCCGGGTTGCACCGCTGGCCGTGCTCGGGCGCCCAGGGCCCGTGCACCCGGTAGCCGTAGCGCTGTCCCGGCACGACGCCGGGCAGGTAGGCGTGCCACACGAACGCGTCGATCTCCTCCAGGCTCAGCCGGTCCTCGCGGCCGTCGTCGTCGAACAGGCACAGCTCGACCCGCTCCGCGACCTCGGAGAACAGGGAGAAGTTCGTGCCCGCGCCGTCGTAGGCGGCGCCGAGCGGGTACGGGCGCCCCGGCCAGTGCTCGATGGCCCACTCCTTTCCTGTCTGTCCCGGACCGGTCACGCCACCGGGCCTTCAGGCCGCGGGAGCCCCGGTCACGATCGCGACGGTGTCGGGCGGGAGGACGAGGCCCCGATTCAGCTGTTCGATCCGGGAATCGGAGGCGGCGAGCAGGTCCGCCCCCGGCCCGGCCGGGAAGGTCCAGGTGCTGGCGCCCAGGTTGGCGGCGACCGCGACCGGCCCGCGGCGGACGACCAGCCACCCGGCCGCCGGGTCGCAGTCGGTGCTGATGCGGTGCAGCCGGGGATCGGTGAGCGCCGGAGTCCGCCGCCGCAGTGCTATCAGCCGACGGTACCAGTCCAGCAACGAGGCGTGGCGTTCGGAACCGATCTGCGCCCAATCGAGCCGGGAACGCCAGAACGTCTCGGGGTCCTGCGGGTCGGGCACCCGGGCGGGATCCCAGCCGAACGCCGAGAACTCGGCCCGCCGCCCCTCGCTGACCCGGCGGCCCAGCTCGGCATCGGGGTGACCGGTGAAGTACTGGAACGGCGTGGTCGCCCCCCACTCCTCGCCCTGGAACAGCAGCGGCACGAACGGCGAGGTCATCAGCAGCGCCGCGGCCACCCGCAGCCGGCCCTCGCTCATCAGCACGCCGCTGCGCTCGCCGGCCGCCCGGTTGCCGACCTGGTCGTGGTTCTGCGTAGAGACCACGAACTGGCTGCCGTCAAGCCCGGTCACCGGCCGGCCGTGCACCCGGCGGCGATAGCGGGAATAGGTGCCGTCGTACACCCACGCCTGGCGCGCCGCCTTGGCCAGCAGCGGCAGCGGCCCGAAGTCCTCGTAGTACCCGTCCCGCTCGCCGGTCAGCGCGGCGTGCAGCGCGTGGTGCCACTCGTCGGCCCACGCGGCGTCGAGACCGTAGCCGCCCGCGTCCCGGCCGCGCACGAAGCGAGGGTCGCTGAGGTCGCTCTCGGCGACCAGGAACATCTGGCGGCCGAGGTGCGCCCGCAGCGCCGCCACCTCGGTCGCGAGCTCCTCGAGGATGTGCGTGGCCGACTCGTCGGGAATCGCGTGCACGGCGTCGAGGCGGAGCCCGTCGCAGTGATAGTCGCGCAGCCAGGCCAGCGCGTTGTCGATGACGAACCGCCGCACCTCGTCGCTGCCCGGCCCGTCGAAGTTGACCGCCGGGCCCCAGTTGGTCCGGTGCCGCGCCGAGAAGTAGGGGCCGAAGTCCGGCAGGTAGTTCCCGGCCGGGCCGAGGTGGTTGTAGACGACGTCCATGACCACGCCGAGCCCGTGATCGTGCGCGGCGTCGACCAGCCGCTTGAGCCCGTCCGGCCCGCCGTAGGCGTGGTGCGGGGCGAACAGGTCCACCCCGTCGTACCCCCAGCCGCGATCGCCGGAGAACTCGGCCACCGGCATCAGCTCGATCGCGTCGACCCCCAGGTCGGCCGCGTGACCGAGGTGCCCGATCGCGCCGTCGAACGTCCCCTCGGCCGAGAATGTGCCGACGTGGCACTCGTAGAGCACCGACCCGGCCAGCGGCAGCCCGCGCCATCCGGTGTCGCTCCAGGCGAACGCCCCGTGATCCACCACGCGGGACGGGCCGCAGATCCCCTCGGGCTGGTACGGCGAGCGAGGGTCGGGACGCGGCGGGCCACCGTCGACACTGAACGCATAGTCTGTCCCGGGCCCGGCCTCGTCGACGCGGATCGCCCACCACCCGCCTGCGTCCCCTCGCATGGGCTCCCGCCGCGGCCCGAGCACCACCTCGACCCGGTCGTGGCCGGGCGCCCAGACCCGGAACTCATGCGTCATGTTCTTCGTCTCTCGCTCGGGGCCTGCCCAGCACGGCGACCGGGAACCGGTGCAGCAGGGCGGCCACCTCGACGGGGCCGCCGTCGACCTTGTCGCCGGTGAGCACGTCGACCCAGGCGCCGCCGGGGAGCGCGACCTCGGTGCCGGCCCAGTCGTCGTTCAGCGTCGCGACCAG
>JASHUI010000107.1:0-4196 GCA_030040095.1 Streptosporangiaceae bacterium
TAACAGCACTTTCCGCACACAGTCGCGGCTGCGCGGGGCAACCCCGCCCGCGCAGCCCGCCCCGCCACGCGCAGCCCCCAACCAGCCCCGCGCAGCCCGCCCCGTGACGGGCCGGGAGAAGGGATGCCGTGAGCGTTCATTGCGGCTACTGTCGTGGTTCGAGCGGGCTCGAAGTCGGCCCGCGGGAACGGGTGCCAGGTGCGCGCAAGGGGCTGCGGGCTTGCGAACGGGACCGTCGCCGAGCGCTGCCAGCTGCTCGCCGCGCCGTCGGCGCCCGCGGACCGGCCGCCGAGGAGGACCGGTGCCCGGGAGCGCGGATGACCCCCTCGAGGTCCTGGCCGGCGAGGCCGGGCCCGGCCTGCGCTGGGTCGTCGTGGCCTACGGCGACGAGGACGAGGTCTACACGCTGCTGCGGGTCTACCGGGACGGCCGGCTGGTGGTGGCCGGCTCGGGGTTCGGCGGGCCCGGCCTGGCCGCCGGGTCGGTGCTGAACGAATGGCGCGGGCAAACTGAGGGCCTGCCGTTCTTCGTGATGGCGCGGACGTCGCCGGACGTGGACCGGGTCATCGCCACCACCGATCGCGGGACCGAGGTCACGCTGGCGCTGTCGCCGCCGGCCGAAGGCTTCGGCCTGCGCTTCGCCGCGGCCGCGCTGCCGGACGGGGAGCGCCCGGCCCTGCTGCGGGCGGAGCGCCGGGGCGCCGTGCTGACCACCATCCGGCAGCGGATGCCGCCGCGGCGCCGGGGGTGGCACGCCGGCCCCGGCGGTGTTTGACGGGCCGGCCCGGTGACCCTAGCGTGACAGGAGGATGACGGCCGGGACGATGCAGCTGATAGTCATGTACGAGGCGCAGACCTGGCGCATTCGTCCGGGCGAGACGTTCACGTTCGGGCGGGCGCCGGCCTGCTCGGTCGTGTTGCCCGCCTCCGACCTGGGGGTGTCGCGCACCGCCGGGAGCATGCGCTATCACGACGGCTGCTGGTGGCTGCACAACGACAGCAGCTCGTCGGTGCTGAGCCTGCTCGGCGACCGCGGCTTCCGGGCCGACCTGCCGCCCGGCCTCGCCGTGCCGCTGCAGCAGTGGCACGCCAAGGTGACCGTGTCCGGCTCTGCGGGCCGCTACGTGCTGCGGCTGCGGCTGCCCGACCTCGACGAGGTGCCCGATCCGGAGGGCGCGCCGCCGCAGGCCGGCGAGCGCGCGGTGACCACCACCCGGTACCGGGTCGGGCTGACCGACGGCGACCGGCTGGTCCTGGCCGCCCGGTTCGAGCCGTACCTGACCTGGCGGCACGCGGGCGACCCGGCGCCGCGCAGCGCCCGGGACGCGGCCGAGCGGATCGGCTGGCAGGCTCACGCGGTGTCCAAGCGGTGCGAGAACATCAGGGACCGCTACGTGCGGCTCGGCGCCCCAGGACTGCGCGGGCCGCGGGCCCTGGAGGAACTCGCGCTGCTGCTGATCTCCACCGGGCAGCTCAGCGCCGAGGACCTGCGGCTGCTGCCCGCCGAGTCCTCACCCGGCTGAGCGGGCCCGAGCCGCGCCGCTAACCTGGTCGGCATGTCCCACGCCGCGCCGCTGGACGGGCTCAGGGTCCTGGAGATATCCAGCTTCGTGGCCTCGCCGCTGTGCGGCCTGACCCTGGCCCAGCTCGGCGCCGAGGTGATCCGGATCGACCCGGTCGGCGGCGCCGGCGACCAGCACCGCTGGCCGCTCGCCCTTTCGGGGACGAGCATCTACTGGACCGGCCTGAACAAGGGCAAGAAATCGGTCACGCTCAACTTCCGCGACCCCGAGGGCCGGCGCCTCGTGGCCGACCTGGTCGCCGCCTCCGGGCCGCACGGCGGGATCGTGGTGACCAACGCGGTCGGCCGGCCCTGGCTCGGCTATGACGAGCTCTCCAAGGTCCGGCCCGATGTGATCCACCTGCAGATCCTCGGTCACCACGACGGGCGCCCCGCCGTGGACTACACCATCAACGCCGGCCTCGGGTTCCCCCTGATCACCGGGCCGGAGGGGCATCAGGGACCGGTCAACCACGTCCTGCCCGCCTGGGACGTGGCCTGCGGCCTGTACGCCGCGATCGGCGTGCTGTCCGCCGAGCGGCGCCGCCGGCGCACCGGCGAGGGCAGCCGGATCACGCTGGCGCTCGAGGACGTCGCGCTGGCCGTGGCGGGGCATCTGGGGTTCCTGGCTGAGGCGCAGCTGACCGGGGCCGACCGGCCGCGGATCGGCAACCACCTCTACGGCGGCTTCGCCCGGGACTTCGCCACCGCGGACGGCGAGCGGGTGATGGTGGCCACCATGACCGGCAGGCACTTCGCGGATCTCGCCGCCGTCACCGGCCTGACCCGCACGTTCGCGGAACTGGAGCGGCTGCTGGGCGCGGACTTCGCCGTCGACGGCGACCGGTACCAGCACCGGGAGGTCATCGCGTCGCTGCTCGCGCCCTGGTTCGCCGCCCGCGACCTGGCCGAGATCGCCAAGGACCTGGCCGGCACCTCCGTGCTCTGGTCGCGCTACCGGCGGTTTACCGACCTGGCCGCGGACGCCGACCTGGCCGGCAACTCGATGCTGCATGAGATCGATCAGCCGGGCGTGGGCCCGGTGCTCGCGGCCGCCTCTCCGCTGGAGCAGGACGGCCGGCTCGCGCCCTCCCCGCCTCGCGCCTCGGCGCCGACACCGCGCAGGTGCTGACGGAGCTGCTGGGCCTGTCCGGGCCGCAGGTACAGGCGCTGGCCGAGCGTGGCGTGACCGGCTGAGAGCGCCAAGGCGCTCGGCTCCCGCCCTCGAGCCCCCGGCCCCGGCACCGGTCAGGGGCCGAGCACCGCGCAGAGCAGGCGGTTGTCGCCGCGCTGCCAGAGCGTCCCGACCTCGGCGAAGCCCGCCTTCCGCAGTGCCTCGACGTGCACGGCCAGCCGTCCCGACGACGAGCCGTGGTGCCCGGCGCCGAGCCCGACCCGGTCCCGCTCCCCGGCGAGGCCGCCAAGCTCGGGATCGGCCGCCACCGCCTCCCACCAGCCCGCCCAGGTCTCGGCGCCGTCCGCGGCCGGGCGCCGCTGCACCTCGCGCTCGATCAGGGCCCGGCCAAGCCGGATCAGCGCCGGCGAGGTCTCGTCCTCGGCCAGGTGGTCCCCGTCGAGCACCAGGCCGCCCGGCCGCAACACGCTCGCGACCTCCGCATACATCGCGGCCAGGTCCGGCGGCAGCAGCCAGTGCAGGGCCGTGGTGCTGACCGCGGCGTCGGCCGGGCGATCCAGCCCGAGCCGTCCGGTCCAGCCGGCCTGCCGCAGGTCGAGGTCGGCGAAGCGCAGGCCGGGGCGGCTCGCCCACGCGGTTCGGCCCAAGGTGAGCAGGATCGGGTCGGCGTCCACCGCGACCACGCTGGCCCCCGGGATGCGGTCCAGCAGCCGCACGGCCAGCGAGCCCGGGCCACAGCCGAGGTCGAGCACCAGCGGGTCCGGGCGGCCCGCGCCCTCGGCGACCGCGTCGATCAGCGCGGTGAACCGCTCTTCCCGGTCCGGCATGTGTTCCTGCTGCTGTGCGTCCCAGCGGTCGATCCAGGTCAGCGCCTGAGCCTTGTCCACGGTGCCTCTCCTCATCGTTGTCATCTCCGGATCGCGCCTGTGATCAGCCAGCGGTTGCCGCGGGCGCGCAGGACGAGCGTCACGAACCTGGCCAGCATCCAGAGGCTGTAGCCGAGCCACAGCGCCACCAGGCCGCGGTGCTGGGCGTGCACCAGCCAGGCGACCGGCGCGAACACGGCCAGCGTCAGTGCTCCCGCCACGGCGAGATAGCGCTGGTCGCCCGCGCCGATCAGCACCCCGTCGAGCACGAAGACCACGCCGGCCACCGGCTGCTGCGCCGCGACGACCAGGAGCACCGCGAGCAGCAGCGCCCGGACCGGCGGCGCGACGGCGAACAGCCCGGGCAGCAGGGGCCTGACCGCGAGCAGGGCCAGGCCGAACACCACGCCGTAGGCCGCGCCCCAGCCGATCATGCGGTTGGTCGCGGCCCTGGCCCCGGCGACGTCGCCCGCCCCCAGGCAGCGGCCGGTGATGGCCTGGCCCGCGATCGCGATCGCGTCCAGCGCCAGCGCCAGCAGCGTCCAGAGCCGGTAGGCGATCTGGTGCGCGGCGATGGCGGCATCGCCCTGGCGTGCCGCGACCGCCGTGGTGATGATCAGCACCACCTGCAGCG
>JASHUI010000108.1:0-8767 GCA_030040095.1 Streptosporangiaceae bacterium
CGCGACGACCCGCACCCCGGCCGGCAGGCTGGCTGCGGCCCGGCCGTCGATCGCGCCCGGCCGGGTACCCGGGACCACGACATCGGCTTTCACCGCGGTGAAGAGCTGGCCGGGCGGCCCGAACGGCCGGGCGTAATGGGCCACGCACCGGTCGCCGTGCTCCCGGCGCAACGCGAGCAGCAGCTCGACGTCGAGCCCCGACGGGTCCGCGACGCATCCGGCGATGGTTGACACCGCGACCACCCGGCCGCCGCGCCTGGCGACCTCGCGGGCCACCCCGCCGCCGACCTTGCCGAACCCTTCGATGGCCACCGAGCGGCTGTCCCAGCCCCAGCCCCATTCGGCGCTCAGCGCCGCCTCGGCGGCCGCGGCAACCCCGTACCCGGTCAGCAGGTCCTCGAACGGCAGGCCGCCCACGACGGCGTTGATGGCCGACGGCGAGTCCTGGAAGGTACGCAACGGCGCGAAGTCCTCCTCGCGCGTGCCCATGTCCGGCCCGGTCAGGAACCGCCCCGCCTCGACCAGCGGGCCGACCTCCGCGCAGAACCGGGTCATCAACGCGGCCTTGCCCGCGAGGTCCGCCGGGTCGCCGCGCACCCCGGCCTTGGCCCCGCCGATCGCCGCGCCGAGCGCCGCGTACTTGTAGGTCATCGCCCGGGCCAGCAACGCGACCTCGGCCACGCTGACGTCGGGCGCCAGCCGGGTCCCGCCCGCCGACTGCTCCGCACCGGGCAGGTCGAACACCACGAACCCAGGGACCGACCTCAGCTCGACGACCTCCGGGCCGCTGACCTGCGGCCCGCCGCCATTGAGTTCCCCGGGCGGGCTCACGGGCGGCTGAGCTCGCCCTGCGGGGTAACCCCGGCCTGACGCAGCTGGCGGACACCGGACCTGGTCAGGTTCACCTCGGGCAGCGTTGTCACCGCCCAGGCCATCGCGTCTTCCTGCGCCACGCTGAACAGCGGCCGTTCAGCCTGGGCAGACATCCGCCCCAGCGAAGACGCCAGGGACTTCGCCGACACGCCGACAACGCCGGAGATCGCGGCTATGTAGGTCCATACCTTGGCGGCGCCGGCGAGGTTGACGTAAGCCAGGAACAGTATTCCGGCGGTCAGCACCGCCAGGGCCGTCAGCCCGAGCCAGTACTTCCTGATGACCTGGCCGACGATTATCGCCGACCGGTGCAGCGCTTCCTGTCCCGCGGCCACATAGCCCTCGGGGCTCAGCAGGCCCGAAGTCGACAACGTGCCGACCAGCAGCGTCAGCCACAGATCACCTTGTGGCAGCAGGTAGCTCTTCATTTCCTGCTCGAAGGCTTCGCGCTTGCTCTTGCCTCTGAGATAGGTTTTCTGCGACCCGATCGTCAGCTCAGAAAGCTCGCTCCAACGGCCAAGCGATGCGCTGACAACCGACGCGGCATGCGGCGGATATTCCGGTGACAACGTCGCCAGCCAGTCTTGTATCTTCGCGATGCGCGCACGGGCGAGTTGGGTTGCCAGCGCGCTCTTGCCCGGGCCCGCCACGTCCGGGGGATTCACGGTATCCCGGATCGAGCGCCCCAGTTCGTAGGCCAACTCGATTCCCGGATTCGTACGGGCCAGCGCCTTCAGTAGCGCCAGATTGAGATCCCTGAGGGCAGGCCTGAACCTCTCCTCGTCGACGCTCGGCAGCGTATTCGTCTGGGTGGGCAGGTCGGCAGCTGCGCATTCAGGGTGCCCGGCCAGCGATTCAAGGAGAAAGTGAAGGCGCCCAAGCTCTAGGTTCCTGCGCTCATTGGCGGGCAGTTCGTGAACGGTCGGCAGATGGTTGTCCTTGTCCACATCGTTGTTCACGGCGACGTCGGAGATCTTGCCGTAAAGGACCGCTATCGTCCAGCCAAGTTGAAGCGCAAGCTGAGCCGCGGAGGGCGCGGCAGGGGAGCCATTCCCGTAGGGCGTGGCCTGAGGATGAGCGTTCAATTGCGAAGCTGTCATGTAAATTCCGATTCCCCCCTGTATGCGCTGGTAAGGTCTATAGCACACACAATGGCAGGCCGTCAAGGTGACCGGAAGAGCCTGCCGTGGCCAGGTCGTCCGCCCATACAGCCTCCGTCATCAGAGAGGCGGCCAAGGGCGATGACCGGCTTACGCGTATGAGCGCGCGAAGCCGCCGAAAACCGGGGAGCGAGCGCCGGAACAATCCCGAGAACCAGGCCCCCGAACCGGGCGCCACTCCCCCCAAGACGTCATCCGCGCCCCGGCTCGCGCCCGGGCCCGCTCCCCCGCCCCATACCTCCCCCCGCGTAGAGTCGCGGCGTGCGGGTCCTGCTCTTCGACGTGTTCGGCACCCTGGTGGACTGGCGCTCGAGCCTGATCGACCTCGCCGGCACCACCTCCGTCCCAGCCGACTGGCCCGCGGTCATGGACGACTGGCGCCGGGCCTATCAGCCCGCGCTGGACCGGGTGCGCCAGGAGACGACCTGGCGCGACCTGGACGAGGTACAGCGGGCCACGCTGGACGACGTGCTGGCCCGCCACGGTATCGCGCTGCCCGCCGCCGACCGGGAGGCCCTGGTCCGCGGCTACCGGCTGCTCCGTCCCTGGCCCGACTCCAGGGACGGGCTGGCGCGGCTGCGCCGCAAGCACATCACCGCCACGCTGTCCAACGGTCACGTGGCGCTGCTCGCCGACCTGCTGAAGTTCGGCGACCTTCGGGTCGACGCGGTGCTCTCGGCCCAGCTAGCCGCCAGCTACAAGCCGCATCCCAGCACCTACCTGACCGCGCTGCGGCTGCTCGACTGCCCGCCCCGGGAGGCGGGCATGGTCGCCGCGCACCCCTCGGACCTGCGGGCCGCCGCGGCGCTCGGGCTGCGCCCGGTCTTCGTCCGCCGCCCGCTGGAGTGGGGCCCGGGCGCCGAGCCGGCCGAGCCGCCTGCGCTCGACGGCCTGATCGACTCCGACGGGCTCATCGACCTGGCCAGCGTTCTGGGTTGCTGACGTTCTGACACCATTCGGTCTGTTGCGGTAACGTCCTTTCCCGTTCAAACTGCGCAAGAGGACGTGGCACTGAGGGGGGCCTATGGCAGATGCGACTGTCGGCCTCGCGGCGGCGATCGAGGCGCTGCGCGAAGAGCTGCTGGACGCGATCAACAAGGGCGAGGACTCGCCGATGCGGTTCCGGCCCGCGCCGGTTGAGCTGACGCTCCAGGTCGCCGTGAAGAAGGAGGCGGGGGGCAAGATCGGCTGGCACGTGCTCGGGGTCGGCGGATCCTATGGCTCGGATTCCACGCAGACCTTGCGGCTGCGGCTGGAGCCGGTGTGGCGGCAGGACAACGGCACCTACGTCAGCGATTTCCTCATCGCCGACCAGAGCGACCAGCCCTCGCATATCGGGCCCCGCTCATAGCCGTGTCATTGACGACCGTGCCATTGCGTAGGTCTGCGGGGAGGATTTGAGCGGCATCCCATCGGACCGGGTGGTGGCCGTGGTAGCCGACCTGGACACCGGCCGGACCCAGATCGGCTCGGGCTACCTGGTGTCGGTGCGGCACGTGCTCACGGCGTGGCACTGCACCATCGACAAGAGAACCGGCCGCCCGGCCCGCTCGGTCCGGGTGATCCGGCGCACCGACGGGTCGCAGGCGCGCGCCGAGCTGCTGGGGGCGTCGTCGGACGTGGCCGTCCTGTCCCTGTCCGACGACGCGGCCGGGTGGCAGGTGGCCTCCGAGCCGCCGAGGTTCGGGCGCGTGGCCCGGGGCCGGACCGGGGAGCTGGTCGACTGTCAGGCGGTGGGCTTTCCGCTCTGGCAGCTCGACCCCGCCGACCAGCAGCGCAATGCCGCGGAGCTGCACGGGACGATCCGGGTCACCGAGGGAGAAGAGTCCGCGGTCCTGATCATGCGCGACCTGGGGCTCGAGCACGTGACCAGGCCGAGTCCGGCCGCCGCCAACGTCAACCGGGCCGAGCCTGCCGGCTCGCCGTGGGACGGGATGTCGGGCGCCCTGGTGTTCTATGACGGCATCGCGCTGGGCGTGATCGTGCGGCACGTTCCGGCCCAGGGTCCCTCCGCGGTCACGGTGATCCCGCTGGAGCGCTTCGTGGCCGCCCCGGCCGATGACGAGGGCGCCGCGATCGTGGCCACCGCTCTCGGGCTGGGCCAGGGCGAGCTGGCCAAGGCCGCGCTGGAGGTGGTGGCGCCGGGCCAGCCGCCGCTCTCGCCGATGATCATCCCGCACCAGGTCGCGCTGTCCACGCTGGTGGGGTTCCGGCGCAACCTGCGCAGCGACGTCCTGCCGTTCGTGCCGCCGTCCGAGGCGGCGGCGGAGCACCCGGCGACCCTGTTCCAGGGGCTGGTGGACCGGGCCGGTCAGCGGGGCATCCTGGTGGTCGGGGCCGCCGGCGCCGGGAAGACCCGGACCTGCTTCGAGGTCGGCAACCTGGCCCTGGCCGCAGGCTGGGACGTCCTCGACGTCCAGCCCGGCGAGCCGCTGGTCACCGACGCCGATCTCGAGGAGGCGGTGTTCTCGGCCGGCCCGCGGGTGCTGCTGCTCATCGACTACCTGAACGAGGCCAGGCGGATCGACCTGATGGGCCTGCGCCGCCAGCTCATGCGCAAGGCCGCCGAATGGGGGAAGAGCCTGGCCATCCTGGCCTCCGCCCGTCGCGGCTGGCTCATCACGGACGGAACGCTCGTCCACGAGGTCTTCGACGTGATCGAGATCGAGCAGGCCCCGGACCACGCCGCCCTGGTACGCGACGCGATCATCGCCTCCACCGCGCCGGCCGCGCTGGCCGCCCTGGGCCTCGATCCGATCGCGGAGGCCTGCGGGCTGCGGCCGATCATCGCCTTGCTCGTCGCCCAGGAGGTGGAGCGCCGGGTCGCCGAGGGCGAGGCGCCCGGGGCGCTGCTGCCGGTCACCGGGTCCCGGCAAGGGGACCTGCTGGCCTGGCTCAAGCGCAGGCTGAGCGAGGACGGCCTGCTCACCGAGACGCCCACGTCTCCCCTGTCAGACCCGCCCCCCGCGCTCGAACTGCAGGTCTGCGCGGCCATGACGGCCGCCTGCCCGCAGCCGCTCCTCGACGTGGCCGCGTCCGGGGCCCAGCTCCTGGACGGGGACCTGGAACGGCCGAACCACCTGATCGGCACGCTGCGCTCGATGGGCTGGCTGGTCGACGACGTCCGGGAAGGCCTGGCCGTCGTGCACGACATCGTGACCGACCAGCTGATCGAGGAGATCCTGCTGCGGCCGGGCAGCGGCTCGGTCCGGACGGGCGTCGCCGACCAGGTGCTCGCGGGAGCGTTGCACCGAGGCCGCTCCGTGGGCCGGTACGCCACGAACCTGGGCCGGCTGCTCCGCGACATTCACCTGGACCGGCGGGACCGGGCCCTGGCCGACCACTGCACGGACTGGCTCGGGGCGCATGCCCGCGCGGTGGGTGAGCTGCTGGCCGAGACCAGCGACGAGGGGTCGTACGCGCTCGGCGCGCTGCTCGACAGCCCGGCCTGGGCCACCGCGGCGATCCAGCACTGGGACCGGCTGCTCGAGCCCTGGCTGGCCCAGCACGGCCTCACCCCGGGCGCCCGTCACCTCTACTACAAGGGGCTGCGCACGGTCGACGCCGAGCACGCGGCCCAGCTGGTCCGGGAGTCCCTGCTCTGGCTGGACCGGTACTGCTCCACCTTCGAGGCGAGCTACGTCCTGCGCGGCCTGCTCGATCGGTGGGGCCTGGACCAGAGCGACGCCGAGGCCACCGCCCGGCACGCCCTGACCTGGCTGCGCAGCTACGACACCAGCGACGAAGCCCGGTTCGTGCTGCGCGGCCTGCTGACGCGCCGGGACCTGGCGCCCGACATCATCGCGGCCGCCGCCCGGCACAGCCTGGCCTGGCTCGACACCCACCAGACCACCCCGGACGCCCGGTACGTCCTGTCACCGCTGCTGGCCCGCGCCGACCTGGCACCCGGGCAGCCCGAGGCGGCCGTCCGCCACGCTCTGACCTGGCTCGCCGCCCACCACGCCGCCGCCACGGCCGGATACGTCCTGTCGCCGCTGCTGACCCGCCGGGAGCTGGCTCCGGCCGACGACGCGGCCGCCATCCGGTACACGATGAACTGGCTCGGCGCGTTTCACGCCACCCCGGACGCCCGGTACATCCTGTCCCCGCTGCTGACCCGCCGGGAGCTGACCGGCCACAACCTCATCGCCGCCGCGCAGCACGCCCTGGCCTGGCTCGAGATCCATCGCGACACCCCCGATTGCGGCTATATCCTGCATGCCCTGCTCGACCGCACGGACCTGGGCCCCGCCATCGCGACCGCGGCCACCGAGCACGCGCTGGCCTGGCTCAGCACCTATGACAGCAGCTACGATGCCCAGTTCGTCGTGCACGGCATGCTGGACCGGCAGGACCTGATCCCCGGCAGCGCCGCGGCCGCCACCGGCCACGCCCTGACCTGGCTCGACAGCCACCACGCCACGGCCGACGCGGGCTACGTGCTGCGCGGCCTGCTGGACCGGCCCGACCTGACCCCTGACGGAGCGCTCGCCGCGGTCGCCCACGCTCTGACCTGGCTCGACACCCACCACACCCTGACCGATGCCGGGTTTGTGCTGCGCGGCCTGCTGGACCGCCCCGACCTCGATCCGGCGAGCGCCGGCGCCGCGACCCGGTACGCCCTGACCTGGCTCGAGACCCACGACACGACCCTCGACGCCGGGTACGTCCTGCGCGGCCTCCTGGCCCGGCCCGACCTGGCGCCCGATCGCGCCGCCGCCGCCGTCCGGCACGCCCTGACCTGGCTCGACAGCCTCAACGCCAGCACGGACGCGGGATACGTCCTGACCCCGCTGCTGGGCCGGGCGGACCTGAGCCCCGCGGACGCCGCGGACGCCGCGAGCCACGCGCTGACCTGGCTGGACACTCACCACGGCACTCTCACGGCCGGGTACATCCTGCGCGGCCTGCTCGCCCGCCCGGACCTGGCCGCCCAGGCCGCCGCGGACGCGGCCGGGCACGCCCTCAGCTGGCTGGACGCCTATCACGCCGAGCCCACGGCCGGCTACGTCCTGCGCGGCCTGCTGGACCGGCCGGACCTCACCCAGGCGAGCGTCACGGCCGCCGCGGCCTATGCGCTGCGCTGGCTCGATATCTACCACGCCGGCCTGGACGCCGGGTACGTCCTGCGCGGCCTGCTGGCCCGGCGGGACCTGGCCCGCGACGACGTCACGGCCGCCACCGGGCACGCCCTCGCCTGGCTCGACGTCCACGACGCCAGCCTCGACGCCCGGTACGTCCTGCAGCCGCTGCTGGCCCGTCCCGACCTGGACCCCGGCACCGCCGCGGCCACCGCTGATCACGCCCTGACCTGGCTCGAAGCCTTCAACGCCACCGCCTTCGGCGGGTTCGTGCTGCGCAGCCTGCTGGCCCGGCCGGACCTCTCCGAGGACCGCGCCGCCTCGGCCGTCCGGTACGCCCTGAGCTGGCTCGGCGACCATGACACGACCCTGGACGCCCGGTTCGTGCTGCGCGGCCTGCTCGAACGGCGGGACCTGGCCGCCGATGACGCGAAGGCCGCCGGCCGGCACGCCCTGACCTGGCTCGACGCCCACGACGCCATCCTCACCGCCGGTTTCGTGCTGCAACCGCTGCTGACCCGCCAGGACCTGAGCCCGTCCGATACCGTCCGTCCCGCCCTCACCTGGCTGGAGGCCCATCACACCGCGGTCGAGGCGCGGTTCGTCCTGCGCGCCCTGCTCGACCGCACGGACCTCACGCCCGGCGACGCCGCGGCCGCCATCGGCCACGCCCTGACCTGGCTCGGTGAGCAGGAGGCCGGACCCGACGCCCGGTTCGTGGTGCAGCCCGTGCTGGCCCGCCCCGACCTGGCCCCAGCCGACGCCGCCACGGCCGTCAGGCACGGCCTGACCTGGCTCGATACCCACCACGCCAGCACCGAGGCGCAGTTCGTCCTGCCCTCGCTGCTGGCCCGCAGGGACCTGACCCCCGGCGACGCCGCGGCCACCCTCGCGCGCACGCTGACCTGGCTCGACGACCACCGGGCCACGGCCGAGGCCCGGTTCGTGCTGGTCTCGCTGCTGGCCCGCAGGGACCTGTCTCCCGAGCACGCCGCGACGGCCGTCGAGCAGGCGCTGACCTGGCTGGCCGCGTATCACGCCGCGTCCGAGGCGCGGTTCGTCCTGCGCGCGCTGCTGGAGCGGCGCGACCTGACCGCGGCCGACGTCGCGACCGCCGTCCGGCACGCACTGACCTGGCTCGAGGACCACCGGGCCGCTCCCGATGCCCGGTTCGTGCTGCAGCCCCTGCTGGCCCGCCCCGACCTGGCCCCGGCCGACGCCGCCGACGCCGTCCGGCACGCACTGGCCTGGCTCGGCGATCTGAAAACCAGCCCCGAGGCGCAGTTCGTCCTGGCGCCGCTGCTGGCCCGCCGCGACCTGACTCCGGGCGACTCCGCGGCCTCGGTCGCCGCCACCCTGGCCTGGCTCGGCGACCACCACATCACGCCCACCGCCGGGTTCGTCCTGGCCCCGCTGCTGGCCCGCCGCGACCTGAGACCGGCCGACGCGACCGCCGCCGTCGCGCGCACGCTGGCCTGGCTGGGCGAGTACGAGGGCACCCAGGAAGCGCAGTTCGTGCTGGCCCCGCTGCTGGCCCTCAAGACCCTGGCCGCCGACGACGCCGCGGCCACCATCCGCTACGCCGTCACCTGGCTCGATAAGCACCGCGCCAGCCCCACCGCCGGGTTCGTGCTGCAGCCCGTGCTGGCCCGG
>JASHUI010000109.1:0-2968 GCA_030040095.1 Streptosporangiaceae bacterium
GCCGTCCGGGCTGGTCACGGTGACCGATCCGTCCGGGAGCAGCACGATGCCCCAGCCCCACCGGTGAATCGCGATCAGGTGGTGGAAGGAGCACAGCAAGATCATGTTAGTGAGGCAGGTCGAGCCGCCCTGGGACCGGGGAACGATGTGGTGCGGCTGGCAGGCCGCGGCCGGCTGGCGGCAGCCCGGCCAGCGGCAGTGCCGGTCCCGCGCGATCACCGCCCGGCGCAAGTGGACCGGGATGGTCTCGGTGACCGCGCCGACGTCCAGCGGCAGGCTGACCGACGCCGCGATGTCGGGGGCCAGCCGGGTTCGCAAGTAGCTAGCCAGGCCGCCCGGGCCGGACAGCAGGTCGGCTGCGGCCTTGATCACGATGTGCCGGGCGGCGCGCATCGCCCGGGCCTGCCGCTCGGCCTCGGCCCGCTCTCGCCGGGAACGGACCACGTCGGAGCCGGACCCGGCCGCGCCCGGCTGCGCGGACCCTGACTGGGCGGATCCTGGCTGGGCGGATCCCGGCTGGGCGGTTCCCGGCTGGGCGGTTCCCGGCTGGGCGGATCCTGACTGGGCGGTTCCCGGCCGGGCGGAGCCTGACTGAGCGGAGCCTGACTGGGCGGAGCCTGACTGGGCGGAGCCTGACTGAGCGGAGCCTGACTGAGCGGAGCCTGACTGGGCGGAGCCTGACTGGAGGGGCCCGCCGCCCAGCAGCGCGGCCGCGAGCCGGGCCAGGACGCCGGGGTCGACGTGACCGGTCACCACCGGCACGATCGAGGCGTCACAGTCGTCCCCGGGCCCGGCCGCCGGGCCCGGCCAGGCCGCCTCGGCCACACCAGCGCCCGGCAGGTCCCGCAACCGGTCCAGCCCCATATGCAGCACGATCTGGGTCGGCTGCCCGGCCCGCTGCGGCAAACACCCCGAGCCGACCAGCCGTCGGCACGCCTCCTGCAAAGCATCGTGCGCCCGCTGCCCCTTGGTCCGGACGTCCTCAGGCCCCGCCTTCCTCCCCAGCGCCTCCAGCACCGCCCCCAGCGCCGCCGCGCACCCCGGCGTGAGGTCCCCCTCCAGCCGTCCCGCCCCACCGAACGTCGCCTCCAGCCGCAGCCGCCGGTCATCAAACCCGTCACCGTCACGATCCGGCGGCGCCAGCCGCCGCCGCAGCTCCCCGGCCAGCCCGTCCAGATCGGCCAGCTCCGCCCCGCCCGCCGCCGCCCCCAGCAAAATCTCATCCGCATCCCTCCGGTACCGCTCCGGCAGCAGGTCCGACCACACGCAGATCTGCCGCGCCCACGACTCGGAGAGCTGGGCCGCCGCCAGCGCGTCCCGCACCGCCGGGTGCGCGCCCAGCCGCCGCATCCACCCCATCGCCCCGGCCGCCGCGCCATCGGTGACCCGTGTCTGCCACCGCAGCCACGTCTTGGCCGACCCGTGCCCGTCGTCTTCGTAGCCGCCCCCGGAGCAAAACGCCGCGAGCACCCGAGCCCGGGCCGCGGTATGCACCGCCTGAGCACGCTCCAGCCCTCGCAGGCACTCCGCCAGCTCCGTCACGGTCAGCGTCGTCGCGTCGGCGGCCGCCAGCCACGCCAGGCCCGCGCGGGCCATGGCGACGGCCTGGGCGGCGGAGGTGGGGGCGGAAACGGGGGCGGAGGCGGGAGCGGGAGCGGGGGCGAAGGCGGGGGCGGGGGCGGGCGGCGGCTCGCCGGGTAAGCACATGACCGGGACAGGCTCCCTTCTATGACCCTCGATTACTAGTTCGAGAATAGAGGAGGGGTACGACATTTCTCGGTCACTTGCTCGACGACCGTGGGACGGGCGGGTCAACTGACCGCGCCGGAGGCGGCGCTGACGGAGGCAACGACTGCGCTGACCGAGCCGAAGATCGCGCTGACCGAGGCGATGACTGCGCCGCCGAGCGGGATGGAGACCAGCGAGCGCACGAACTGCCCGCCACGCCGGTGCCGAAAAGGGTGCCGCCCGATCCAGGCGAGCGCCAGCGCAGCCGGCTTCGATAATTAAGAAACTAATAGACTAGTTTCAGTTGACCGATGAACTGACCATGCGCCGCCGACGGGCCATGCGGCACGCCCGCGCCTCGCCCCGGGCCGGGCCCGGCCACCGGGGGCTCAGGGCTTGCGGGCCACGCCGCCGTGAGCCGACTTGCCGTCCTTGGGCGGGACGTCACCCGGGTCGGGCCGCCAGGCGTGCACGTACACGACGCCGGGCGGGACCAGTTCCAGCCCGTCGAAGAACCGCACGACCTCGGCCCGGGTGCGCAGCGTCTGCGGCGTGGACACCCGCTCGTTGTAGCGCCGCTGGGCCTCAGCCTGGGCGGGCGCGTTGATGTCGCTGGCCGGATGCGACAGGGCCAGGTAGCTGCCGGACGGGAGCCCGGCCATCAGGTCGGCCACGATCCGGTACGGCTCCTCGGAGTCCTGGACCAGGTGCAGGATCCCGAGCAGCATCAGCGCGACGGGCTGGGAGAAGTCCAGGGTGCGGGCCGCCGCGCGCAGGATGGGCCCGGGATCGCGGATGTCACCGTCCACGTACTGGGTGGCGCCCTGCGGGCCGCTGGCCAGCAGGGCCTTGGCGTGGACGAGCACGATCGGGTCGTTGTCCACGTAGACGATCCGCGAGTCCGGCGCGACCGCCTGCGCCACCTCGTGCGTGTTGTTCGCGGCGGGGATGCCGGTGCCGATGTCGAGGAACTGCCGGATCCCGGCCTCGGCGGCCAGGAACCGCACCACCCGGGCCAGGAACGCCCGGTTCGCCAGCACGCGCTCCCGCAGCCCGGGCGTGACCGCGAGCACCCGCTCGGCCGCCTCCCGGTCGGCGGCGAAGTTGTCCTTGCCGCCCAGCCAGTAGTCGTAGACACGGGCCGGGTGCGCGACCAACGTATTGATCCTCGCCGCCATGTCGGCCGGCTCGTCGCCGTCGCCCGCCTTGCCGTCAGCCACCGCATGCCCCTCTCTTCACG
>JASHUI010000110.1:0-5240 GCA_030040095.1 Streptosporangiaceae bacterium
GCCGGAGATGATGCGCCGCCCGTCCGGAGTGACCGCCACCGCGCTGACCGGGCCGGTGTGGCCGTCCAAAGTCCGCTCGGCGCGCCCGCTGGCCAGGTCCCACACCCGCACGGTCTGGTCGAAGCCGCCGGAGACGATGCGCCGCCCGTCCGGAGTGACCGCCACCGCGCTGACCGGGCCGGTGTGGCCGTCCAAAGTCCGCTCGGCGCGCCCGCTGGCCAGGTTCCACACGCGCACCGAGTTGTCGTCTCCGTCGGAGATGATGCGCCGCCCGTCGGGGGTGACCGCCACCGCGCTGACCGCGTTGGCGCGGCCTTCCAGGGTCCGCTCAGGGCGGCCGGTGGCCAGGTTCCACACCCGCATCGTATGGTCGCCGCTGCCGGAGATGATGTGCTGCCCGTCCGGGGTGACCGCCACCGCGCTGACCCAGCCGGTATGGCCTTCCAGGACCTGTTCGAGCGGTCCGCCGGGTTCGGTGAGGCTCCCCGGAGTCGATGGGCACAGCCAGGGTTGCCCGTCCCAGCGGCGGGCCGCGTCAATCAGTGCTTTCACGTTCTTTCCGGGCTGGTTCAGGAGCCTTCCCACGAGCTGGCCAGCCAGCATCGACGGATCTGCGGCCAGGACGGGAACGGAGAGCTGAAGAGCGGCGCGCACCACGTCGACATCGGGTTGGCGGGCTTGGTGGGTATAGTCGGCGAGCAGCAGGCTGATGCCGGCGACGCTGAGCTTGCGTCTGAGCCACCCGAAGTCGGTGAGGAGCCGGTCAAGCTCACCGGAGCGGCCCGCCTGCGCGAGGTGATAGGCGAGGTTCTGGAAGAAATAGCCGTCATCGGGCCCGCTCGCCCACCTGCCGCGATCACGCTGGCTAGCGGCCGTGACCTCACCTTCGGGGCTGGACTGACAGCAGCGGCCATAGCCATCGATCAGCCGCCCGTGGGCGCCGGCCACGCCTGCCGGAAGGGCAGCCAGCTGATGGGCAGCGACCTCGTACTGGAGATCGTGGAGCAAGATCCACCCGCGGGGGTCGCGCTGAAGCAGCGACCGGCCGCTCAGCCGCGCAAGCAGGATCTCGCTGTCAGCCCTGTCCCATTCCTGCCACTCCCACAGCGCGCTCACCGCGGCAGGCGGCACGGCGCCACGCCCGGCGAACACGGCCAGTTCCCGGTACCGGTCTCGGTCACCGGGATCAAGGTCATCGATGCTGACCGTGATCGAGGAAAGAACCCCAGCATACTTGTAGTTGTCCGGTCCGTATTCAGCACGGATCGCATCAATGCGGGCGGGTTCGAGGAGGTGCAGCACCTCCTGCCAGGCCTGCGGCTGAGCACCACGGCTGCAGACCATTCCCCCCGCAATCGCCACCCCCAGCGCAAGATTCCCGACACGCAGGCACAGGCTGTCAGCTTCCGGCGGCAGATTACCGAAATCGGTGCTAGCCCAGTGCCCGAGCAAAGTCAGCGCCTGCTCCAATGTCAGGCTGTCCACCTGGCAGGCGGTAGCACCCGCGGCGAGACTAATGCCCGCATCACGGGTGGTGAACAGCACCGCCCCCTGCGGGCCGATGACATTGAGGGCACTGAGGTCTTCGGGATCCCACACGTCGTCAATGACCAGCAGTAAAGAGCGGCTGGCGATGATCTCAGCCAGGCGGTTACGGCCAGCCTCAACCGACGGGAACGCCACAGTCTCACCAGTGAGCTGTGCCGCCAGGCGCTCCTGCAGCTGGACCGGTGCGGCCTGCTGGCCCGCGTCGACCCACGCGATGCCATCCGGGAAGGCAGCCTGCACGGCCGGGTCGTGGGCAACTGCGGTGGCCAGGACTGTCTTGCCGGCGCCCCCCATGCCCACCAGCGCTACCACGGCATGAGACAGCACACGATCACGGGCAACATCGAGCACGCCCGCGCGAGTGACGAACCGGGATGGCAGGGGTGGCACGTATCCCGCAAATGGAGAGCCCGGCACCACCGGCAGCGGCTTCTGTGCCCGCCTGGGCAGGTCATCAGCCGGTCCAGGCCGGGGCGGAACGACAGGCGGCCGGGGCATCGCCGCCCATATCCCCGCCGCCGCCGCCAGCACAGCAGCCAGAGCCGCCACCACCCCCGCCCAAACGGCCGCCTCGGCCAGCCCATCGTGGACGAGAACACCAATCACGAAAGCGCACGCTGCCGCGCTCACGGCAACCACGACACCCAGCGCGATTCTCCGGCTCACAGCACTCACCTAACACCCGGTAATAGCGAAAAGCGCATGCTCAGAGAAGCCACTGACCACGCTCAACCCTGGCGGCGCGCGCGACCAAGTCGGCCTTCCGCTGAAGTACGCAGATCATCCATCGCCATTAAGGCTTCCAGCGTTTGGTGTAGGTCTTCGAGCATCCGAGCGCGGGAGTTTCCAGCAGGCTCACCGTCATGGTGTCCGAGGTCGCCGCGGAGCTGGGCAACGGCTTGAACTGGGTCACCGTGAGGCTGCAGACGGTCGTCGAGAACCAGAACCACCGGCTGGCCGTGCCGACCTGCCTGGTCGCGATCAGCCTCCAGCCGCGCGAGGTCTCCTGGTAGCCGGCCGCGGTAACGGTCGCACGAAGGTCCGGTTCGCGGGTGGATGTCAGGACCACCTTAAAGCTGGACAACGTGGTCACAGCGAGCTGGCGCTGCTGAGGATGGGCCGCGGCACCGCTAGCCGAACTGGCCAGGGGCAGCACAGCCAGCAGGCTCAGGGCGGAGACGGCGGCTGCGCGCCGCAGGGAAACATTCATCTTTCATCCTTCCGGGCGTTCCGGCGGGATGAGGTCTGAGAACCCACCGGTGCCGCCACTCGAAACGTGTCTGCGCACGCGCCGTATCCGGCGCGCTCAGCGGATGGTGTACTCGGGAATCCCTGTGCCGTAGCGGACAGGCAGGACGCCCATCGACGGCCGGTGGCGGCAGACCCGCACGGAGAGCTCCACCCGCTGGCCGAGGGCCTGGCCAGGCGGGTAAACCGTCAGTTCCCCCGTCACCTGCTGGCCAGGCTGCGGGCAGACCGCGCCGGCGTCCGCGACGGACAGGACGACGTGCGCGGTCGCGCCAGGCCGGAGCGTGACCAGCGGAGGCGTCTGGGACGCGTGCAGTGCGGGCTGGCCGACCTGCTGGCCGCTCCCGTTGACGGCCACGGCACGCGGGAAGCCGCGCAACGTGCAGGTCTCGAGCCCGACATTGCTGAACTCCAGCTCGTAATAGACGTGGCCGGCGGCGCCAGAGCCCGGCAGGCCCAGCCACACCTCCGTGCCACGGCCCGCGAGCAGGCCGTGGCAGCGCGGCACCGCGGCCGCGGCACTATGGGCCGGCGTGCCCGAGGCTGCCGATGCGGCCAGGGCGGCTGCGGGCAGCAGGATGGCGGAACAGGCTAACGCGATCGCGGCGGCGAGGCGCCGGCCAGCCCGCGATGACAGTTTCATGCCAGGGCTCCTTTGCCTTGGGAAAGTGACTAACATCTCCCATTCCATATGACGTCCTTTGCGTCACGGCAAGGGACCTTCGTCCCGTGCGGCAAGCCGGGCAACAGCTAAGGCCGGCCGGCACGAGCCGAATAAATGGAATATGAAGCCGATCCATCCCGCAGCAACGCCAGCCGGTCCCGCTCATTCACCTGGTCCACCTCGCGGCCATCGTGAACGACGCACGACGCACGGCCGTGACGCCAGGCGCCCACCACAACGCGCCATCATCAGCGGCGCCGCGAGCCAAATTCAGAACTGAACGTCTCAGCGAGCACATACGAGCGCAGAACGAGCTTCAATGCGCGTTCACAACGGCTGATAACCGATCCTGAGAGCCGACCAGATCAACCTGGCGTCGGTGTCACGGAAGTCATGCGGCCCGTCGGGGCACCGAACCGGCTCCAGATCTGCGCAATACTCTCCGCTGTCAGCTCCGCCGGCCACGGTGCGCGAGGGCCTGGGAGTGGCCGACTTGGTTCAGGGCAGTTGCTCCAGCAGCGCGTCGTACAGGCGGTAGGTGCAGCTGTCGGCCTTGCTGACCATCCGTTGGTTGCTGGTCAGCCGCGCCCGCAGGTGATCGGGATCGATGCCCGTGTTATCGAACGGGCCGGAACCCGGCTTGCACTCGTCCGCAGTCAGCGTGGCGACAGCCGCGACCGCGCGTTCGTGAGCGCGGTCGAGCCGGGCCAGGACCTCGCGGACCATCCAGCGGGACCTTGACTCGCTTAGCCTGGCCGGCGTCCCCGTCTACGCCAGCCGGGGGCACGGTGGCGGGTGGACGCTGGCCCGCGACTACCGGACCCGGCTGAACGGCCTCACGCCGGCCGAGGCGATGACCATGTTCCTGGGAACGACCGCGCACCTGCTCGCCGACCTCGGCCTGGACGCGGCCGCCGACAGCGCCTTCGCCAAGCTGCTCTCCGCGCTGCCGGCGAACGCCCGGAAGGACGCCGAGTACGCCAGGGCGCGGGTGCTTGTCGACCACGCCGGCTGGCAGGGCGCCGGCGAGGCGTCGCCGCACCTGGCCGTGCTCCGCCGGGCGCTGTGGGAGGAGCGCCGGGTGCGAGTCTGCTACTGCGGGCGGCCGTTGCGGCTTGCGCCGCTTGGCCTGGTGGCCAAAGGCACTACCTGGTACCTGGTCGCCGCGCGCGATGATGGCGAGATACGCACCTACCGGGTGCCAAAGATCACCAGCGCCGTTGCGGCCGAGCAGACGTTCGAGCGGCCGCCGGGCTTCGACCTAGTCGGGCTTGTCCGGCGGTTCGGTGCTCTCTTCCGGACCGCCGGGGACGACGAGTTCGCTCGGCTCGAAGCCGCCTTCCGCGGCCGCGGCGGCCAGTTCGTAACCCAGTGACTCGCGCACGGCAGGTGCCGGCGTGCGCCGGCCCGTCAGCGCCGAGGCGGAAGCCGCGACGATGTTGGCCGCGATGGCGAACCCGAAGGCCACGCCGAGACCGCTGTGGAACGGTGCTGTGATCAGGTGCGGGAAAAACTCCCGCCCGGCCACGTAGGCCGCGTGCGCCGGGAGCAGATGATGCAGCAGCGGACCGAGCAGCTGCCGCATCGGGTTGTAGCCGAGGAAGGAGGCGAACAGCACGCCGATCGGGGGAAGGTGCGAGATCGGCGCGGCCGCGGCGGCCGGAACGCCCTGCGCGGTCAGCCCGCTGTACATGGCCGCCGGGAGTTTGCTCGACAGACCGGCCACCATCAGGGTGAAAAAGATGCCGATCGATAGCACGAACGCGGAGTTCTGGAAGGT
>JASHUI010000111.1:0-3816 GCA_030040095.1 Streptosporangiaceae bacterium
CCTCGCGGCAACTCGGCGGCAGCGTGGTCTTCGCCAGCGATGAGCTGTTCGCGGAGAAGGAGAACCTGGTCACGCCGGGGCCGCCGGCGTTCGACCCCGGGGAGTTCGGGAACCGGGGCAAGGTCTACGACGGCTGGGAGACCCGGCGCCGGCGCGAGCCCGGCCACGACCACGCGATCGTGCGGCTCGGGGTGCCCGGCATCGTGCGCGGCGTGGTGGTGGACACCTCGTTCTTCCGCGGCAACTACCCGCCGCAGGTGTCGGTGGAGGCGCTGCACGCCGACGGGTACCCCTCGCCCGGCGAGCTGGCCGCGATGACCTGGCACACGCTGGTGCCGCGGGCCGGCGCGCGGGGCGACGCGGCCAACGCCTACCCCGCGGCCATCGGGCTGCGCGGCCGGCGGTGGACCCACGTCCGGCTGTCGATCTATCCCGACGGCGGGGTGGCCCGGCTGCGGGTGCACGGCAGGCCGCTGCCCGACCCGCGCTTCCTGACCGGCACCATCGACCTGGCCGCGCTGGAGAACGGCGGCCGGGTGACCGGCTGCTCGGACGCGTTCTACTCGTCGGCCGGCCACCTGATCCTGCCCGGCCGGGCCACCGGAATGGCCCAGGGCTGGGAGAACGCGCGACGGCGCGGCCCGGGCAACGACTTCGTGGTCGTGCAGCTGGCCGCGGCCGGTGAGCTGCGGCACGCCGAGATCGACACGTCATGCTTCGTCGGCAACGCCCCGGACCGGGTCAGGCTGCTGGCCGCCGACGAGCGCGAGGCCAGGCCAGGACAGGCCGTCCCGGACTCGTCGTGGCGCGAGGTGCTGGCGACGACCCGGGTTCAGCCCGACACCCGGCACCGGTTCCGGCTCGACGGCGAGGGCGTGGCCACGCACGTCCGCCTGGACGTGTTCCCGGACGGCGGGCTGGCCAGGCTACGGGTCAACGGTGAGATCATCGACGAGGCGCTGGCCGGCCTGCGGCGGCGCTGGCGGGACGCGCTGCCCGAGGCGGCGCCCGGCGACGGCGGGCGGTGACAGGTGGATTTCGGGCTCTTCCTGCCCCCGTTCGGTGAACTCGCGGAACCCGGCCGGGTCGCGGAGCTGGCCGTCGTGGCCGAGGAGGCCGGCTGGTCCGGGTTCTTCCTGTGGGATCACCTGCTGGCCGTGCCCGGCACGGCGGTGGCCGACACCTGGATCGCGCTGGCCGCGGTGGCCACGGCCACCCGCTACGTCAGGTTCGGGCCCATGGTGACTCCGCTGTCCCGCCGCCGGCCGTGGACGCTGGCCCGTCAGGTGGCCACGCTCGACCGGCTGTCGGGCGGGCGGCTGGTGCTCGGCGTGGGCCTCGGCGACGACGGCTGGAGGGAGTTCAGCTCGTTCGGCGAGGTGACCGACCCGCGCGAGCGCGGCGTCCTGCTCGACGAGTCGCTGGAGGCCCTGCAGTCCCTGCTGACCGGCGAGAAGGTGGCCTTCGACGGCCAGCGGATCGCGGTGCATTCGCCGCCGTTCCTGCCCCGGCCGGCTCAGGACCCGGTGCCGGTCTGGGTGGCGTGCCGCTGGCCGAACCGCAAGCCGCTGGCCCGGGCGGCCCGCATGCAGGGCTGCTTCCCGATCTTCCCTGGCTCGCCGGACGTGCCGGCCGCCCACGTGGTGTCCGCGGTGCGCGAGGCCCTCGCCGAGCGGGGCGCGCCGGCCGGGCACGACCTGGTCATCCGGTGCGTGCTGCGCGAGCTGGACGCGGTCGAGTGGTCGGAGGCGGCGCACGTTCTGGCCGGCTGCGGGGTCACCTGGGCGCTCGAGGCCTTCGACCCCGGGGTGCCCGCGGCGCAGGTCGAGGCCGCGATCGCGAAGGGGCCGGGGCCGCGCTGAGCCGCGCTCGCCCCTAGTCGCGGCCGGGCGAGACCGTGGCGCCGCCGTTGATGGCCACCCGCTCGGCCGCCTGCTCGTTCTTCACCACGTGCATGACCGCGTTGATGAGCGCCAGGTGCGTGAATGCCTGCGGGAAGTTGCCCAGGTGCCGGCCGGAGCGCGGGTCGATCTCCTCGGCGTACAGCATCAGCGGGCTGGCGTAGGACAGCACCTTCTCGCACAGGTCCCGGGCGCGGCGGTGCTCGCCGATCTCGGACAGCGCCGAGACCAGCCAGAAGGAGCAGATCGTGAACGCCCCCTCCTCGCCGGTCAGCCCGTCGTCGGTCTCCTCGACCCGGTAGCGCAGCACCAGGCCGTCCCTGGTCAGCTCCTCCGCGATGGCCAGCACCGTGGCCCGGATCCGCGGGTCGTCCGGCGGCAGGAACCGCAGCAGCGGCATCAGCAGCACCGACGCGTCGAGCGCGGTGGTCTCGTAGTGCTGGCAGAACACCCCGCGGTCGTCGAGCGCGTGCGCGCAGATGTCGGCGTGGATCTCGTCCGCGGCCTTCTGCCACGCGCGGGCGGCGTCGGCGTCCTCGCGGAGCCTGGCCATCCGGGCCCCGCGGTCGACCGCCACCCAGCACAGCAGCTTCGACGAGGTGAAGTGCTTCGGCTCGCTGCGGACCTCCCAGATGCCGCAGTCCGGCTCGCGCCAGTGCTCCAGCGCGTGCTCGACCTGGCGCCTGGCCATCTGCCAGACCCGCTCGTCCAGCCGGTCCCGGGATCTGGTGTGCAGGTACAGGGAGTCCAGCACCACGCCCCACACGTCGTGCTGCACCTGGTTGTGCGCGGCGTTGCCGACCCGCACCGGCCGCGCGCCCTGGTAGCCGTGCAGGTGGTCGAGCTCGGACTCGTCGATGCCGTACCGGCCGTCGATGCCGTACACGATCTGGATGTCGCCCTGATCGCGCTCGACGACGTCGGTGAGGAAGGCGAAGTAGTCGCTGGCCTCCCACTCGAAGCCGAGCGTGAACAGGCCCCAGAGCGCGAACGTCGCGTCCCTGATCCAGCTGAACCGGTAGTCCCAGTTCCGCTCGCCGCCCGGGGTCTCCGGCAGCGACGTGGTCGCGGCCGCGGCGATCGCGCCGGTCGGCGCGAACGTGAGGCCCTTGAGCGTCAGCGCGCTGCGGGTGAGGTAGGGGCGCCAGCGGTGGTCGGGGAAACTGCCGCGCGCCAGCCAGTGCTGCCAGTGGTGGGCGGTCCAGGTCAGGCGCTTGTACGCCTCCTCATAGTCCTTGGGCGGCTTGCGGCTGCCCCAGGACAGGGCGCAGTACCGGGTATCGCCCTCGCGCATCAGGGTGCGGGCCCGCGCGCTCGGGCCCTCCACGCCGATCCGTATGTCGGAGGTGAGGGTCAGCGCCAGGCTGGCACCCTCGGGCTGGATCACCGCCTGGTGGTAGCCGAGGTCGCTGTGCCGCCACCGGCCGCGCAGCCGCCCGTACTCGAAGGCCGGCTCGCAGTCCAGGGTGAGCTGGACCGCTCCGCCCACGCAGTGCACCATCCGCAGCAGGGTGTGCTCGGCGTCGTAGTCGGTCGGCGGCCTGACGTGGGTGGTGCGCTCCGGGTGTGAGTGCCGCCACGGGCCCATGACCAGGCAGTCGCGGACGATCATCCAGCCGTCGCCGCTGTTCCAGCTGGTCTCCAGCACCATCGTCCCCGGAAGGTACCGGCGGTCGGTCGGCACGGTCACGTCCTCGGGGCCGAACCGGAACCATCCGGCGTCCCGGTCGAGCAGCGCGCCGAAGACGCTGGGGGAGTCCAGCCGGGGCAGGCACATCCATTCGATGGATCCGCTCGGCGCCACCAGCGCGGTGACCTCGCAGTCGGAAAGGAAGGCGTAGTCGGCGATGGGCGGGTACGGGGAGAACTCCCAGAGCGGCTCGCTCGACTCCTCCACGAACGCGTCGGTCAGCTG
>JASHUI010000112.1:0-8202 GCA_030040095.1 Streptosporangiaceae bacterium
CGCCGGGACCAGGGCGGCCACCCCGAACTCCCCGGCCCAGTCAGGCTGGCGCGCTCCGGCGGAACCGGCCAGGGCGCCGAACGGCAGCAGCGGCAGCACCGCGGCCCGCAGCTGACCCGTGCCGGCGATGGTCAGGCGGACCAGGTCCGAATCGGTGATCGTGACCCAGAAGTCCGCGTCACCCAGCTCACCGAGGCCGGCCACCTGGACGCCGGCCGGCACGTCGGCGACCGGGCCGGTCAGCGCCGCGTACAGGGCCCTGGTGTCCAGCGGCCGGCCGTCGTCGGCCTGGACGTGCAGCCCGGGCTGCGGGCCGAACGCGACGAACGGCTCGGGGCTGGCGAAACTGCCGGCCATCGGGATGAATCCGCAGCGGCAGGCCGACCGGCTGCGCCAGTGCCCGTCCCGGCGCTCCAGCGCGACGCACAGCTGGATGCCGCGCAGCGACAGCGGCAGCACGATGCGCCCGCCCGGGCCGAGCTGGGCCAGCCACGCCGGCGGCAGATCCCAGGCGCCCGCGGTCACGATCACCCGGTCGAAGGGTGCGTAACCCGGGGCGCCGTACCCGCCGTCGCCGCACAAAGCGATCACGCCCGGATACCCGGCGGTGGCCAGGGCCCGCCTGGCCCTGGCCACCAGCGCCGCGTCGATGTCCAGCGTGACCACCGTTCCCTGCTCGCCGACCAGGTGAGCCATGAGAGCGGCGTTGTAGCCGGTGCCGGTGCCGATCTCGAGCACCCGCTGGCCCGGCGCCACCCCGAGCTGCTCCAGCATGATCGCCATGATCGCGGGCTGGGAGGAGGAGCTGAGCGGCATGCCCTCGGCGTCGGCCTTGATCACGAACGCCTCGTCCTGGTAGGCGTCGCTGGCGGTCAGCTCGGGCAGGAACAGATGCCGGGGAACGCCGCGGAACGCGGCCTCGATGGCCGGGCTGGTCAGCCGGCCGGTGTCGCGAAGCTCATCGACGAGCCTGGCCCGCGCCGCGTCCGGCCCGCACGCCATCGGCGACCTCCTCCGGCTCAGACCCCGAAGGAGCGCCGCCTGGCGACCTCGTACAGAGCGATCCCGGCGGCGACCCCTGCGTTGAGCGACTCGGCGGCGCCGGGCATCGGGATCCGGGCCAGCATGTCGCACCGCTGTGCCACCAGCCGGGACAGCCCGCGGCCCTCGGACCCGACCACCAGCACCAGCGGCCCGTCGGCCAGGCCGGTCTCGCTCACCGCCGTGTCCCCGCCCGCGGACAGGCCGACGGCGAACAGCCCGGCCTCCTGGTATCCGGTCAGCGCCGCGGCCAGGTTGCTGGCCTGCGCAACCAGCACCCGGGCCAGCGTCCCGGCCGACGCCTTCCAGGCCCCCGCGGTCACCCCGGCCGACCGCCGCGCCGGTACCAGCACCCCGTGCCCGCCGAACGCGGCCACCGACCGGGCGATCGCGCCCAGGTTCCTCGGGTCGGTCACCCCGTCCAGCGCGACGATCAGCGGCGGCTCACCGGCCTCGGCGGCCCGGGCGAGCAGATCGGCGGGATGGGCGTAGGCGTACGGCCTGACCCGCAGCGCGATCCCCTGGTGCACCGCGTCCCCGGTCAGCCGGTCCAGCTCGGCGCGCCCGGCCTCGACCACGGGCACGCCCGCGTCGGTGGCCAGCATCACCGCCTCACCGATCCGCTCGTCCGCGTCCAGCCGCGGCCCGACGTGCAGCGCGACGGCCGGGACGCCGGCGCGCAGGGATTCCAGCACCGCGTTCCGCCCGGCGACCATCTCGGCTCCGCTGCCGGATCCCTTTGATTTGGGGCCTGAACGCTTAGTCTCTCCTCGGCCAGTTCCGCCGGAGACGTCCGCGTTCTGTCCCCTCGAAGAGATCGCCGCCACCCTGCGTTGCGCAGGGTGACCTGGCCGCAGGTGCGCCGGCGGGGTCGGGCCCTTGCCCTCGAGCCGACGCTTGCCATAGCCGCCCGTTCCCGGCCGGGGCTTCCCGGACTTGGTGCGCCCGCCCGGGCCCGGCCGCGCCTGGCCGCTCACTGGCGCAGCTCCCAGCGCGGGCCGCGCGGGGTGTCCTCGACCGCGATCCCGGCGTCGGCCAGGCCGTCCCTGATCGCGTCGGCCGCCGCGAAGTCCTTGCGCTCGCGAGCCGCCTGGCGCTGCCGGAGCGCGACCGTGACCAGCGCGTCGACGACCGGGCGGAGGCTGGTGTCGGTTCCGGCCCCGGACCAGTGCCCGGCCAGCGGGTCCAGCCCGAGCACGGCCATCATCGCGCGCACCGCCGCGGCATGCTTGGCCGCGCCCGCCACGTCCCCGGACGCGAGCGCGCTGTTGCCCTCTGTCACGGCCTCGTGCACGACGGCGAGCGCCGACGGCACGGCCAGGTCATCGTCCATCGCGGCCACGAACGCGCCCGGCAGCGCGGCGGCACTGGGAACAGCCTCGACCGAGTCGGCGGACGGGCTGGCCTCGGCGGCCCGGGTCACGAAGCCCTCGATCCGCCGGTACCCCGCCGCGGCCTCGGCCAGCGCATCCGGCGAGTACTCCATCTCCGACCGGTAGTGCGCCTGGCCCAGGTAGTACCGCAGCTCGGCCGGGCGGACCTGCTTGATCATCGCGTCGACCAGCAGCGAGTTGCCGAGCGACTTGCTCATCTTCTCGCCCGCCAGGCCGAGGATCCCGTTGTGTACCCAGTAGCGGGCGAAGCCATCCCCGGCCGCGCGGGACTGGGCGAGCTCGTTCTCGTGGTGCGGGAACACCAGGTCCAGGCCGCCGCCGTGGATATCGAAGGTCGCGCCGAGGTACTTGGTGGACATGGCCGAGCATTCCAGGTGCCAGCCCGGGCGGCCCGGCCCCCAGGGCGTCTCCCAGGACGGCTCGCCCGGCTTGGCGCCCTTCCACAGCGCGAAGTCGCGCGGGTCGCGCTTGTGGCTCTCGTCCACGTCGTCGGCGGCACGCATGTGGTCCAGCCGCTGGCCGGACAGCTCGCCGTAGTGCGGGTAGGACAGCACGTCGAAGTAGACGTCCCCGTCGGCCGCGTAGGCGTGGCCGCTCCCGATCAGCCGCCGCATCAGCACGATCATCTCGGGCACGTGCCCGGTCGCACGCGGCTCGACGTCCGGCGGCCGGCAGCCCAGCGCGTCGTAGGCCCGTGAGAACGCACGCTGGTTCCGCTCGGCCACCGCCCACCAGGCCACGCCCTCGCCCTGCGCGGTCCGCAGGATCTTGTCGTCGATGTCGGTGACGTTCCGGCAGAACGTGACCTGGTAGCCGCTCGCGGCCAGCCAGCGGACCAGGATGTCGAAGTTGACGCCGGACCTGATGTGGCCGATATGGGGTGGCGCCTGCACCGTGGCGCCACACAGGTACAGCGAGGCCTTCCCCGGCGTGACCGGGGTGAAGTCGCGTACCGCGCGGGTGGCCGTATCGTGCAGACGCAAGGTCATGCCCCACAGGCTACGGGACGTTTACACCGTCTCGCGGCCCGTGTCCGGCGACGGTACCGTAGCGTAACTCCGCTCCGCGCGAGTATGGTCCGGAGCGTGACGGTCAAACTCGTGGTTCTCTACACCCAGCCGAGCGACCCGGACGAATTCGACCGGCATTACCTCGGCACCCACATGCCCCTGGTCAGGAACGTTCCTGGCCTGGAGCGGGCCGAGAGCGCCCGGATCGCCACGGCGCTCGACGGCGGCGAGAAGACCTTCTACCGGATCGCCGAGCTCTACTTCGCCGACCAGGCGGCGCTCCGGGAGGGCTTCGCCACCGACGAGGGACGGGCGACCGCGGCCGACTACCAGCGGATCGCCCCGCCGGGCTCGCGGATGTTCGTCCTGACCGTCGACGAGTAGCGACGACCCTCAGGCAAGGCCGCTCCCGGCCCGATCCAGCCCGCCCCGCCTGCCTGGGGCGACCAGATTTTCTTGATCATCGACGGATGATCAAGTCCGCGGCCAGCCACGAGCGGAGGGTTAGCTCCGCGCGGCCCTGGCCCAGCTCCAGGCGTACTCAGGGTCTTCGGCACGGCGGCCGGCCGCGCCGAGGTGCAGCGGCCGGAAGGTGTCGATCATCACCGCGGTCTCGTCGGTAGCCGACCGCCCCTCCTCGAGGCCACGGATCGCGGCCTCGACGGCTCCCGGCTGCGGTCCGTGCGTGAAGCCTGACGGGTGGAGGGTGATCGACCCGATGCCGACTCCCGAGCCCTTGCGGGCGCCGTAGTCTCCGGCGACATAGAACATCATCTCGTCGGAGTCCACGTTGTGGTGGTTATACGGGATCGGCACGGCTTCGGGATCGAAGTCGAGCGGCCGCGGACAGAACGAGCAGACAACGAAATTCGGGCCCTCGAACGTCTGGTGTACCGGGGGCGGCGCATGGGTGCGCTTAACGATCGGCTCGAAATCAGCGATGTTGAAGGCATATGGGTACAGGAAACCATCCCATCCGACAACGTCGAACGGATGGTACGCATAACTCAGCCTGGTGAGTCCCGCCCGGTTACGGACGATCACCGGCACATCCTCGCCCTCGGCGAGCAATGGCCCGTCCGGGCCGCGGAGGTCCCGCTCGCAGTATGGCGCGTCCTCGAGGAACTGGCCGCTGGCTGACAGATAGCGCTTTGGCGGCCTTACGTGTCCGCGGGCCTCGATGACGAGCGCGTCCACCGTCCCGGCCGAAGGGGTCCACCGGTGGATCGTCCCCCTCGGCACGACGACGTAGTCGCCGGCCGAGGCGTCTATCGATCCGTAGACGGACTCCAACCTGGCCGACCCGGTGCGCAGGTAAATGGCCTCATCGCCGGTTGAATTCCGGTAAAGCTCCGAGGGGGCGTCGGCGGCCGCGAATGAGATCCGGATATCGTCGTTGGCCAGCAGTAGTTGCCTGCCCAGCACCATGTCCCCGCCGACCGGCAGCTCCTGGGTGCGGAAATGCCGGGGCAGCAGCGGCTGATTCGGCGCCACGCCCGTCTCGCCGGCGTCGTCGAGGCCCTCACTCTTTACGATGGCCGTCGGCGGGTGAACGTGATACAGCAGCGAGGAATCGGACGCGAACCCTTCCTCGCCCATCAGTTCCTCGGCATAGAGGCCCCCGTCGGGGCGGCGGAAGCGCACGTGACGCTTTCGCGGAATCTCCCCAGTGACTCGGTAGTACGGCATATCGTCTCCCTTGACGCCGAAACCGCGAGGGTCTACGCGGAGGCGACCGGCCGCCCGCCATTAGCGCCTCGGTATTCCGGCGGTGACGCCGACTGCCGTGCGGCGCGCGACGGCGGCGCGGGCCAGGCTCCCGCTTCCTGACTATAAGCCCGCGGCGTGGCGCGGCATCGCGTGAGGAAGGATGACGGGGCCCGATGAGCTACCAACACCCGGCACAATCCGGGCCGCCGGCCGACAGCCACCGCGGGCTGCGTCTCTTCGCGCTGACCGCCGTCGTGGTCGGGCTACTGCTCCTCGCGGCCGCAGCGTTCATGCTGTCCTACTCGGGGATTCACGCGGTGGCGCTGTCCTCGGGCGTCTCGCCCCGGCTGGCTAGGCTCTATCCGCCAATTTTCGATGCGATGCTGGTCATCGCGTGCGCGGCGGTGTTGTCGCTGCGCGGGGCTGGGCTGCCGTCCCGTTGCTACGCCTGGCTGTCGTTGCTGGCGCTGTTTGCCGCGGCGGCCGGGGCCGACATGCTGCACGCGACCGGCACCAAGCTGCCGCACAAGCCGGCCGCAGCTACCGCAGCGATCATTCCGTGGGCGCTCGTCCTGGTCGGATTCGGGTTGCTGCTGTGCATGCTCCGTCAGGCGCGGTTGCGCCGGGCGGCCGCGACGCCCGAGAGGGTGTCCCTCCAGCGGTCGGGTCACGTCGAGGTACGCCCCGGCCTGCGCGACAGGCGGGCCGGTGCCCAAGAGGTGCAGGTCGGGATCCACGACCTAGTAGGCACGGCGGCCCCCGGCGCCGGGACCGAACCGACGGCTCCCGCCTCCTCTGGGACGGACCTGGCCTCCCCCTCCGCGGCTCAGGCCAGCGGCACGACGGACCTGGACGATCCCGCCGGGGATACCGCTCTGGACCTCGTGATCGACAGCGATCCTGGCCAGGACGATCCGGCGAGCGACGAGGGCTCGGCGTGGTTCCCGCCCGAGCCCGACGAACAGCCTGCGGGAAACGGCGGCCAGCGGGTGGACGACGAGCGCTCCGCGTCGGCTTTCAGCCCGGCCCCCACCATGCCGGTCGGAGCCGGGACAGGCAACTCCGGAGCCAGATCCGAGCCGGACGACGCCGATGGCGCCTTCCTGGGGAGCGTGGCCAAGGGGGAGCCCCCGACCCAGGTGCCGCCTTACCCCGGCCGCACCCCAGAGGCGACCTTCGAGCCGGAAGCCCAAGCCACGCCTGAGACCGCATCGGCATCCGAAGCCGCACCGGACCCCGAGCCCGGCTCACAACCGGAACCCGAGGCCGCAGCGGAGCCTCAGCGTGCGTCATCGCCTGATTCGCAGCTGGTGCCGCCGCCCGGACCTGTGCCCGGATCGGATCCCCAGCCCACGAGGCAGACACGGCGGAAGCCTGGTAACCCGTCCGAGGCGGCGGTCCCGTCTCGACCAGCGCCGCCAGCGGCGGATAACTCCGACGCGGACCCGGCGCCCGAAAAGGAGCCCGCGCCACCGCAGTTCGAACGGATGCGGAGTTCCCCGGTCCCGCCCGAAGCGTGAAGCCGTCCGCCGCGCTAGGCGCGGTTCCGGTGACGCGGGCCCCGATGACACGGCCCCAGTCACGCGGTTAGGTTCCGGGCGACCGGGGGACGACCAGGGCCGTCGCGATTGCGGCCACTCCCTCGCCGCGGCCCGTCAGGCCCAGGCCGTCGGTCGTGGTGCCCGACAGGCTCACGCGAGCCCCGTTCAGGGCGGCGGAGAGCACCTGCTGCGCCTCGTCCCTGCGGGACGAGATACGCGGACGGTTGCCTATGACCTGGACCGATACGTTGCCCACCGTGAAGCCAGCGCTTGTGAGCAGCCGTGCGGTCTCGGCCAGCAGCAGGGTGCCCCTGGCTCCCGCCCAGCGTGGCCGGGATGTACCGAAATGGGCACCTAGGTCGCCCAGTCCGGCGGCTGCCAGAAGTGCATCGCAGATGGCATGGGCCGCGACGTCCCCGTCAGAATGCCCGGCAAGACCAGGCTCGCCCGGCCAAAGCAAACCCGCGAGATATAGCGGCCGGCCTTCACCAAATGGATGGACGTCCGTCCCGACGCCTACCTGCGGCAACACGCCTGGCATGACAATCCAGCTACGCGTGAACCGGCATCCGAACCGCTCTCATCCCACCCGGACGCGAGACGCACCTGAGGCTCGGCGGCGAACGTCAGGAAGCGAGGATCTCGTCGAGCAGTGCCTCGGCCTTGTCCTCGTTGGTCTTCTCGGCCAAAGCGAGTTCGCTGACCAGAATCTGCCGCGCCTTGGCGAGCATGCGCTTCTCGCCTGCGGAAAGACCACGTTCGCGGTCCCTCCGCCACAGATCCCGGACCACCTCGGCCACCTTGTTCACATCGCCCGAGGCGAGCTTCTCGAGGTTGGCCTTGTACCGCCGGGACCAGTTGGTTGGCTCCTCGGTGTACGGGGCGCGGAGCACCTCGAACACTCGCTCAAGCCCCTCCTGCCCGACCACGTCCCGGACGCCAACAAGCTCGGCATTGTCCGCAGGAACACGCACAGTCAGGTCACCCTTGTCGACCTTGAGCACGAGGTAGGTTCTGTCCTCGCCCTTGATCGAGCGGGTCTCGATCTCCTCGATCCGAGCAGCCCCATGATGGGGGTAGACGACTGTGTCGCCGACCTTGAAAGACATGTGGACATACCCCTTCCGCTGAAGCTATGTTACCACGCCGAACAGGGGCGATTAGCCGTCCTTGACAGCAAACACGCAGGTCAATGGCGCAATTTCAAGACCCGCAAATTGCAAACGAGGCTGGTCGGCAGCCACGGCCGTGCAGCGGCGAATCCCGCGACCCGGGGGGCGGGCAGGCGCGGGCGGCCGGGAACCGCGACCGGGCCGGCGGATGCCGGCTGATCCGCCTGGCAACCGGTTGCCAGGCGGTTACAGCGGGAACCCGGGGCCTCATACTAGAGGAAGGTGCCGCTCATGCCGGAGGGTGCGGGTGAACGCTGGCGGCGATCCGGACCGGGACGACTTCGGCCTCCCGCCGGTCGATATCGAGATCCCCGATGACGCGCGGGAACTCGAT
>JASHUI010000113.1:0-4046 GCA_030040095.1 Streptosporangiaceae bacterium
AGCCTGATGGGCTGGGCGTAGTCGAGCCGGATGCCCTGGCCGCCCGGCTGGCGGGCGCCGATCCCGCTGGTGCCGGTGTGGAACAGCGCGATCAGCCCGTGCTCCTGGCACGCGGCGAAGACCGGCCAGTACTTCGGGTCGTCCGGGGCGAAGGCCTGCAGCGACGGGTGAAACTTCACCCCGCGCAGCCCGGCCGCGGCGATCCGCGCCACCTCGGCCACGGCCGCGTCGCCCTTGTGCGGGTCCACCGATCCGAGCCCGGTGAACACGTCCGGGTACTCGCGGCAGGCGGCCGCCACCGTCTCGTTGGGCACCCGGGGACGTCCGGTGGCCGTCTCGGCGTCCCAGGCCAGCAGCACGGCCATCACATCGAGCTCGCGGTACCTGGCCGCGAGCTCGTCGAGCGTGGCCCGCTGCACCGGCGACCGGAAGTACGCCTCGGCCGCCTCGACGTATCCGGCCATGCTGCCGTCCAGCCAGTCCGGGGTGGGCAGGTGCACGTGGAAGTCGATGGCGCGCGGCATCGGCCCATCGTAGCGACGACCGCCGAAACCGTCGGCAGGAGTGGTTGCCGATGCGCGGGCTGATCACGGGCCGGCCGCTCGCCCTGGGCATGGCCACGGCATCGGCCCTGGCCCTGGGCGCATGCGGCTCGCCGCCGCCGCACCGAGTGGCAGCTGCGAGCCTGCCGGCGTCGGCGCAGGCGGTCGTGTCGGCCCCGGTGCGAGTCGCTCATACCAGGCTGGGCGCTGTCGGCTACCGGGTCGTGGGGACCGGCCCGCCGCTGGTCCTGATCACCGGCTACACCGCCACGATAAACAGCTGGGACCCCCGGTTCGCCGGAGCGCTGGCCAGGCATTACCGCCTGGTGATCTTCGATAATGCCGGGGTGGGCCGCACCCAGGCCCTGCCGGCGCCGCTCACCATCGACGCCATGGCCAACCAGACCAGTGCGCTCATCGGCGCGCTCGGCCTGGGCCGGCCCGATGTGCTGGGCTGGTCGATGGGCGGCACCATCGCCCAGGCCCTCGCGGTCCTGCACCCAGCCCAGGTGCGCCGTCTGGTGCTGTGCGCCACGTTCCCGGGCACCGGCAAGATAACGCCCCCCTCACAGGCCGCGGTGCAGGCGCTCACCAGCGGTAACGTGCAGGAAGTGATGGCTGATCTTTTCCCCGCCAGCCAGGCCGCGGCGCAGCAGGCGTACCAGGCAGCGATCGCCGCCTACCAGCCGCACGCCCCGGCCCCGGCCGTCACGATCGCCGCGCAGGGACACGCTTTGACCGTGTGGTCCGGCGGCACCGACCCGGCCGGCCAGAAGACCGCCATGATCTCCGCGCCCACGCTCATCGCCGACGGGACCATCGACCGGCTCGACCCGGCCGCCAACGACTACGCCCTCGCCCAGCTGATCCGGGGCGCGAGGCTCAAGCTCTACCCCGACGCTGGCCATGCGTTCTTGTTCCAGGACCAGAAGGCCTTCGTCCCCCTGATCGAGTCATTTCTCAGCTGACAGCCAGCATCACCGCAAGGGCGGGCGCGCCGGACGATAACGGCCGCCACCTGCGTGCGACAGTCTCATCCCGATCCGCCGCCGGGCTGCGGTGCGCCGTGCTGCCCGGCGATGGGTGCGGCGTTGCTGTAGCTAGATGTGCCCCGGATTCGCATTCATCCCCGCCGGCCGCCCCGCGTCCGCTCAGCGAGCGCGACAGCCACGCTGGCGTCGGCTGCCCCGCGTCCGCTCAGCGAGCGCGACAGCCACGCTGGCGCCGGCTGCCTCGTTGTGGTGCCGGAAGCGGGACTCGAACCCGCATGCCCTTTCAGGCAGATGCTTTTGAGACATCCGTGTATGCCAATTCCACCATTCCGGCATTTTTCACGCTATTTCGGACTCGCGACCAGCCTAGCGTGAGGGTTTCGGCCGCGGGGGCTGCGGGGTGATGCGGCCGAGAGTCAATCTACCGGTTCACGATACGCTCAGCGGGTGAGCCAGACCCCTTTCCGCGTGGTGATCGCCGAGGATGAGGCGCTGATCCGGCTGGACCTCAAGGAGATGCTGGAGGAGGACGGCTACGTCGTCGCCGGTGAAGCCTCGGACGGCGAGGCGGCCGTCAAGCTGACCGAGAGCCTCCGGCCGGACTTGGTGATCATGGACATCAAGATGCCGGGCCTGGACGGGATCTCAGCCGCCGAGCGGATCACGGCGGCGCACCTGGCGCCGGTGGTCATCCTCACCGCCTTCTCCCAGCGCGAGCTGGTGTTGCGGGCGCGCGACGCCGGGGCCATGGCGTTCCTGGTCAAGCCGTTCACCAAGGCCGATCTGGTGCCCGCGATCGAGATCGCGGTGAGCCGGTTCCAGGAGTTCGCCGCGCTCGAGTCCGAGGTTACGAACCTTAAGGACCGGCTCGAGGTGCGCAAGCTGCTCGACCGGGCCAAGGGACTGCTGCAGGCCGAGCAGGGTTTTACCGAGGCCGAGGCGTTCCGCTGGATCCAGAAGAGTTCGATGGACCGCCGGATGACCATGCGGGCGGTGGCGGAGGAACTGCTGCAGAAGGGCGGGCAGCAGACGGGCGGCGGCCACGAAACGCCTGCTCGCGGCCAGGGCCACCCCGGCTCGAACCAGCCGGGCCCCGCTCACGCCAGCGAGGCCGACGGCAGCAAGCGGCGCGGTTCAGCCGGAACCGGCTGACGGCAAGCGGGCGGGGCCGACTGCACAACCCCCGTTTACAGGCCGGCTCCCGCCCCCTTGTGCCGCTGCCAGCCTGACGTATCCGGCAGCAGGAGAGCCCGGGGAACCTTTGGTGCCATGTCAGCCTTCCCCGGGCCGGCACGTTCTCTACTCGGCCCCGGGCTCTTACCCCACCGTAGCGATGCCTCGCCGCGTCGCGCAAAGACACGGACATACACCGGCCGGTATGGGTTAAACGTCCGGTAACCGTTGCTGCACCGGACGACGTGCGCGCCCGGGAAGCCCGGCGGTGCCGGCCCTGGGGCCGGCCGCCCCGGCGCCAGTTCGGGAGGAGACGGCGCGTTCGGAGAACTTAACGGACTGGCCCGTCCCGGCCCGGCAGGAGTGCGCCGGCGGGCGGCGCCGGCCGGGTCACGCGCCGAACGCGGGCCTGGTGCCGTCGCCGGGAACCGCGTCCCGCAGCAGGCAGGTCAGTCGGCAGGTGCAGACGCGGCGGCCCAGCTCATCGGTGATGACGATCTCGTACGTGGTCAGCGTGCGGCCGCCGTGCAGCAGCGTGGCCACCCCGGTGACCTCGCCGTGCGCGGCGCCGCGGTGGTGCGTGGCGCTGATCTCGATCCCGACCGTGACCCGGTCCCGCCCGGCGTGTAGCGCGGAGCCGAGCGAGCCGAGGGTCTCGGCCAGCACGCACGAGGCGCCGCCGTGGAGCAGGCCGTAGGGCTGGGTGTTGCCCTCGACCGGCATGGTCCCGACGACCCGGCGCGCGGAGGCTTCGATGATCTTGATGCCCATGCGGCCGGGGAGCGTGTTGGCGGTCACAAGATCGTAGGCGGCCATGATGCGCTCGTCGTCTGCCACGTCTGCCGCGTTCGCCGCTGGGTCGTCTGGCACCGGTGCCTCCGCGAGTTGGTGTTCGATGTGCACGACGAAGCCTAGGAGGCGCCTGGCGATGGCGCGCCGCCCCGTACCGGCCCGCCGCCCAGGACCGGCCCGCGACCCCCGCCCGCCGGTTGCCCGCCGCTGTCGGACCGGGCCACTAGACTGCCGGGGTGGCAACGAATCCGAACCAGGCGTCCGGTTCCGGACCCGGCCACCATGACCGGTTGCTCCTGCTAGACGGGCATTCCCTGGCCTACAGGGCCTTCTTCGCGCTGCCCGCCGAGAACTTCTCGACCACCACCGGGCAGCCCACCAACGCCGTCTACGGCTTCACCGCGATGCTCATCAACGTCATGCGGGACGAGAAGCCGACGCATGTCGCCGTGGCGTTCGACCGCAGCGAACCGACGTTCCGGCACGAGCAGTACGTCGAGTACAAGGCGAACCGGCGGGAGACTCCGGCGGACTTCAGGAGCCAGCT
>JASHUI010000114.1:0-2945 GCA_030040095.1 Streptosporangiaceae bacterium
GGCATCGCCAACCGCACCGACTTCGACCTCAGCACGCACAGCCGGGCCTCCGGCCAGGACATGTCGTACCTGGACCCGGAGTCCGGCGAGCGGTTCGTCCCTTACGTGATCGAGCCCGCCGCGGGCGTGGACCGGTGCCTGCTGGCGTTCCTGCTGGACGGCTACACCCAGGACGAGGCGCCGGACGCCAAGGGCAACATGGAGAAGCGCACGGTACTGCGGCTCGACCACAGGATCGCTCCGGTCAAGGTGGCGGTGCTGCCGCTGTCGCGCAACGCGGACCTCTCGCCGAAGGCCCGGGACGTGGCGGCCGTCCTGCGCAAGCACTGGAACACCGACTTCGACGACGCCAGCGCGATCGGCCGCCGCTACCGGCGCCAGGACGAGATCGGGACCCCGTACTGCGTGACGGTCGACTTCGAGACGCTGAACGATCAAGCGGTCACGGTGCGTGAGCGCGATTCCATGAAGCAGGAGCGGATCGGGATCGACGGCCTCACGTCGTACCTTTCTGAACGCATAGCCGACTGCTGAGACCGGCAAGGGCAGGGGCTCTGGCCGGGATCCCCGGCGCATGTCCCGGCCGAGCCTGTATCAAATTCCAAGTATTCTGATCGACAATATTGATTTATCGGCCATACGCCGGCATGATGGATCCATGGCGTCCCACCTCAGCGTCAAGCGCCGCTACGTGGATCTGCTGTTCGTCTCCAGCGCGGCCTGTCCGCCGCGGCTGCGGTCCCGCGCCCGGCACTGACCGTCCGCCGCGGCTCCGGCACGCCCGGCACTGACTGAGCGTCGCGGGACCCGGCGGCAACGTTCTCGTCTCTTTCATCTGGCTTGACTCCCGTTCACCGTCCCTGGCTTCGGCACGCCCGCATGCCCGGGACCAGTCCACCGCACCCCACGTCGAGAGGCATGCATCATGACCGACACCATCCCCGCCCAGGCCCGGATCGGCGTCCGCAGGCTGGCCGGGAACATCGGCGCCGAGATCACCGGCGTCGACGCCGCGACCCGGCTCAGCGACGACACGATCGCCCGGGTCCGGCAGGCGCTGCTGGACCACAAGGTGGTCTTCCTGCGCGGGCAGCGCCTGGACTACGCCAGCCAGGTGGCCTTTGCCGAGCGACTGGGCCCGCTCACCCTGGGCCATCCGACGCTGGCATCGCCGCCGGGCCAGCCGTTCCTGGAGGAGATCGACTCCCGGCTCGGCACCCGGGCCAACCACTGGCACACCGACGTCACGTTCGTGGACCGGCCGCCGGCCTTCACGCTGCTGCACGCCGTGGTGATCCCGCCGGTGGGCGGCGACACCCTGTGGGCGAACACGGTCACCGCCTACCAGTCCCTGCCCGCCGAGCTGCGCGATCTGGCCGACCGGCTGCGCATCGTGCACACCAACGACCACGACTACGCCGCCACGGCCTACCGTGAGGAGCGCGACGAGGTGCAGGCCTTGCGCAAGGAGTTCGTGTCGACCATCTACGAGACCGAGCATCCCGCGGTCCGGGTGCACCCCGAGACCGAGGAGCGTTCGCTGGTCCTGGGCGGCTTCGCCCGCTCGGTGATCGGGTTCTCGCCGCAGGCGTCCCGCGACCTGATCAGGCTCCTGCAGGAGCACGTGACCCGGCCCGAGCACACGGTGCGCTGGCAGTGGCGGGTCGACGACCTGGCCATCTGGGACAACCGGGCCACGCAGCACTACGCGATCTTCGATTACGGCCGTGAGCACAGGCGCGGCGAGCGGGTGACCGTGGCCGGGCCGGTGCCGGTCGGCGTCGACGGCCGCCCCAGCGTGGCGCTGAAGGGCGAGGCCGCCGCGTACTACCGGATCGCGGCATGAGCGCCGCCTCGGGCACCGCCACCGAGTCCCGCGGCGGGCTGCCGGTGTACAAGCGGAGGCGGCGGCGCATCTACGCGGCGGCCGCCGTGGCCGCGGCGGTGGTGATCGCGCTGATCATCTGGGCCGTCACCCAGGGCGGCGGCGGTTCCTCGGCCGCGCTGCCGGGTTTCACTATCGCCTACGGCCAGGGCACCGTGGCCAGCTCCGACAGCATCGTGGCCAGCGACCCGGCGCTCGCCGCGACGATCCCGGCTCATCTGCACTTCGTGCCGTTCGACGCGGGCGTGACCGCGATCGCCGAGATGCGCAGCGGCAGCTTGCAGGCGATCAGCGGGGTCGGCAACCCGCCGGTCGTGGGGGCGATCGGCACCGACACCGGGGTCGACGTGGTGATAGCGCAGAGCTTTGACGCCGACGCGCTGATCGTGCCGAAGTCGATCACGTCGCCGGGCCAGCTGGCGGGCAAGTCGGTCGGCGTCCTGGTCGGGTCGTCGGAGGACTACGAGCTGCAGGGCTGGCTCGGCCTGGAGCACCTCACCTCATCGGTCAAGGTCGTCCCGTTCGCCAGCGAGCAGGCGGCCGCGGCCGCCTACCTGGGCGGCTCGGTGACCGGGGCGTACGTCCAGGCCGGGCCGGAGGCCCAGCTGATCGCCCAGGGCGGGCACCCGCTGACCGATGCCGAGCAGATCGCCAAGCTCGGCATACCCGGCCTGAACGTGGTCGCGGTCTCGCAGGGCCTGGTCCAGAGCGATCCCGCCCTGGTGCAGAAGTACGTGTGCGCCGAGGTGCAGGCCACACGCCTGTTCACCGGGCCTCAGGCGGCCAGGTACCTCACCCAGAGCGCCAAGGTGCAGGGCGTTCCCGGCTCGCTCATCGTGACCGCGACGAAGAACTACCCGTTCATACCGCTGGACCAGCAGCTGCACTGGCTCGGGTCGGGCCTGGGCGACACCTCCAGCCCGATCGTCAAGGCCTACGAGCTGACCGCTCAGTTCCTGGTCGGTCAGGGCCGTCTCACGTCGGTCCCGTCCGCGGCCGTCCTGGCCGCTCACGTCGACCCGGAGTTCGTCAAGAAGGCACTGGCCGGTGACTGCGCGAG
>JASHUI010000115.1:0-6326 GCA_030040095.1 Streptosporangiaceae bacterium
CACGTGCCCCACTCCGCGGCGCCGAGCACGGCGACGGTGCGCCCGGCCGGGGCCGGGCCCGTGCCGGGCGGCGTCTGCGCCGACAGCCCGAGCGCCCGGTAGACGAGCAGGAGGTCGGCCACGGAGTGGGCGAACAGGCCCACCGTGTCGAGGCGCTCCGACAGCCGCCAGATGCCGTCCGTCGCGACCCAGCCCCGGGTCGGCTTGAAGCCGTAGACGCCGCAGTAGGCGGCGGGGCGAACCACCGATCCGGCGGTCTGGGTGCCGAGGGCGAACGGGACCATGCCCGCCGCGACGGCCGCCGCCGAGCCGCTCGACGACCCCCCGGGCGTTCTGCTCAGGTCCCTCGGGTTGCGGGTGCGGGCGGGGTGAAACATCGCGAACTCGGTGGATTCGGTCTTGCCGAGCACGACGGCCCCGGCCCGGCGCAGCGCCGCGACGACCTCGGCGTCCCTGGCGGGCTGATGATCGGCGAAGAGAGGCGACCCGTAGCCGGTGGGCATGTCGGCGGTGTCGATCACGTCCTTCACGCCGACCACGAGCCCTTGCAGCGGCCCGGCGATGTGCTCGTCGAGCCGCTTGGCCCTGGCCCGCGCGCCTTCTTCATCCAGGAAGCGGAAGGCGCCGATGGCGGCGTCCAGTTCCGCTGCCTGGCGCAGGCAGGCGTCCACGACATCGCTCACCGACGCGGCGCCCGTGGCCACGGCGGTCACCGCCTGAACGCCGGTCGGCACGGCCGCGCTCACCGGGCGTCGCCCCCCTGCCGTCCGGAGAGGCGGCCGAGAATCTGATCGATCGAGTCCCGGTGCTGCCCGGCGGGCTTGTGCGGCCTGGCGTGCCTCACGGTGATCGGGCGGACCTGCAGGGCGAACACGGTCTCCTCGCCGTCGCCGTTCTCGGTGGCGCCGATCGCCCATTCCACGTCGAGGCCGCGGCCGAGCCGGGCCTCGAGCTCGGCCGCCATCCTGGCCAGCGCCGCGACCTCCTGCTCGGAGATCGACCAGTCCTGCTGGCGCTGCGGGTCGACCGGCATGGACCGGACGCCGCGGCGGTCGGGGCGCAGCAGGTGCTCGCGGTGCTTGGCGCCGAGGCGGGCGTGGTGCCGCTGGCCGGTGATCTTGTTGAGCTCGATGAGATCGGGGGTGACCTCGCCGCCGACGACCGCCTCGCCCAGCCCGTAGCTCGACTCGATGACGACCAGCGAGCGGTCACCGGTCTTGGGATGCTGGGTGAACATCACGCCCGATATCCGGGCGTTGACCAGTTCCTGGACGATGACGGCGACCCCGCCGTCCTCGTCCACCCGGCGGTCAGCGCGGTACGCGCCGACATGCGGGGCCAGCGCAGCCGCCCAGCACTGCTCGACGCGGGCGATGACCTCGTCAGCGCCGGATATGCCGAGGAAGGTCTGGAACTGGCCGGCCCAGCTGGCCTCCGCCGCGTCCTCGACCGTGGCGCTCGACCGGACCGCCACGGTGAGCTCGGTCCCGCGCCGTTCGCTCAGCGACGAATACGCCCGGGCGATCGCCTCGCGCACCGCCGTGCTCATCCGGCGCGGCCGGGAGCGGACGTAGTCACGGTAGGCACCGGCGGAGATCACGAACGAGGCCGGCACCCGCTGGCCGGCCCGCAGCAGCGAGCCGAGACCGACCGCCTTGCCGCCGACGTGGGCCACGTGTTCCGGCAGGCAGCCCTCGGTGGCGACCACGTGATCCCCGGCGACACCCGGCGCCGGGGCGCCTCCGGCGTGCAGCGCGGTCATAGGCCGGCCGCCTCGGCCGGGATCGCCGTGGCCCGCTCGAGGATCGTCACCAGCCCGGCGTTCCCGTCCACCCTCAGCCGGTCGCCGGTGCGCAGCACCTGGGTTCCGATACCGGTCGCGACCACGGCGGGCAGCCCGTATTCGCGCGACACGATCGCCGCGTGCGACATGATCCCGCCCCCGTCGGAGACGGCGGCGCCGATACGGGCGAACACGATCGACCAGCTGGGCGCCGTCAGCGGGCAGACGAGGATCTCCCCGTCGACGACCGCGCCGAGTTCCTCCACCCCGCGCACCACCCTGGCCACGCCCTCCGCGACGCCCGGCGAGGCGGCCAGCCCGCGGACGACGCTGTCCGGGTTGCCGTCGCTCTCGGCGTCCAGCCAGCGGTTGATCGTTTCGGTGTTGATGCCGAACAGCGTCACGCTGATCGCCTCGGTCACCGTTTCCGGCGCGGCGCCCAGCGCGGGCGGCGGGGTCCACTTCTCCAGCGCGGCGTAGATCTGCCGTCGGCGGGCGACCTCCTCCCGCCAGATGTACTCGCTGCGCGAGGGCACGCCGACCGCCCACCGGGCCTCGGCCTCGTACAGAACCCGGTAGACCTCATAGCGGTGCAGGTAGAAGATGTCTTCGTCCTGGTCGAGCAGGCCGGCGGCGACCAGCACCGCACCGAGCTCACGCGCCTTGCTGAAGAAGATCGTGTGGTGCCAGTGCTCGACGTAGAAGTTGTGGTTCTCCACGTAGGGGAAGACCTGGCGGGACAGGCCGAGCAGGCTGTCGAACTCCGCGGCATCCTCGTCGTCGAGCAGCTGCCGGTAGCCCTCGGCGAGGCGTTCCCGGTCCGCGCGCAGCTGCTCCAGCGGGCGGGACAGATCCTCGCCCTGCTCGACGCGGCGAACGTAGTCGGCCATGGCGGTGAACGGCGGCCGGAGGTCGTCGATCCAGGCCCGGTTGGCGTGGCAGTACCCGGGCCCGGTCGAGTAGTGGAACCACGGGTCCTTGGCGGCCTCGAGCTCGTCGAGCCACTGGCGGCCCGCCTCGCTCGTCTTCAGCTCCTCGATCACCGCCCCGGGCGCGGCGCCCGACTTCAGTGCCTCGCCGACGCCGAGCTCGACCGCGCGGGCGGCGAGCCGGCGCAGCTCGCCGTCGGGCCGGTAGAGGATCACGTCGATGCCCGCCACCATCCGGGCCGCGAGGTCGTCGGTGATGGCCGGGAAGTGGGCCCGGCAGAAGTCAAGGAAGGTGAGATAGGCGCCGTACGCCAGACCCAGCATCTCGAAGTGGTAGTAGGCCATCTCGTGCATGTTCTCCAGATAGCGGCTGTACGTCGCCAGGAGGTCGAACGAGGTGGTGGTGCCGCGGGCCTGGAGCACGGTCTCGATCGGCTCGAGGTCCGGCAGCGCAGGGAACTGGATGGCCTTCAGCCGCTCGATGCAGTCGGTCGCCTTCACCAGCCACTTGTCGTAGAAGTCATCCCAGTTCTCGAAGTAGTAGCGCGCGCGCTCGGCGAAGGCCGGCGCGCGCGCGGCGATGGCCTCGGGATCATCGATCGTGTTGGGGCTCAGGTAGAGGTAGCCATTCACGATCCGGTGCTCGAAGCCGAGCGCCGTCGGAACGTTCCATACCCGCGTCGTGTACTGGTTGAGCGCGACGAGCCAGCTCTCCGGCATCATCAGGTCGAAGGGGTACACCGGCTCGGGGTTGTGCATCTGGTCGAAGAACCAGAGCTTCCCCTGATCCCGCTCTCGCATCTCCTCGCCGAACTCCAGGTACGACGGGTACATGGATTCCCAGCCCTCCGCGCCGGGCGGCGTCTCCACGTCGTAGGGGTTGCAGAAAGAACGGCCTCGGTTCATGGCAGCCTTTCGGTCAGCGGCTAGCACGGACGGGAGCGGCGAGCGGGGGCTCGGGCGCGCTGACCTGGAATGTTGCACCACGGTTTCGGGAAAGGGAAGCACTGTTCCGCCATGGCGAACGATGTCCGGACTTCGGGCAGTATCCGCTCCCGACCGCTGCTACAGGCCGCTGACCTGCTGATTCGCTGTTCGCGATGACTGAACGCACCAGCCCCGCCCGAGGCTGGGCGTCAAGGTCCACCGGTCAGCGGTAGCCCGAACCGCTCCACCACGCGGACTCGACGCTCATCAGCTGCGAGGCGGCCGCCTTCACCTGGCGGGCCACCTGGCTGATCTGCGTCGCGGAGAGCCGCGACACCGTCCCGGCCACCGAAATCGCCGCCCGGGCGACACCGGTGCGGTCCAGCACCGGAGCCGACACCGACGCGAGATCGGGCTCGTCCTCCCCGATCGAGTAGGCGTAGCCCCGGGTCCGGGTCTCGGCGAGACAGCGCAGGAACTGCTCCTTGCTGCTGATGCTCCAGGGCGTCCTCGGCTCGAAGCCCGCGGCGATGGCCGCCTCGGCCACCTCCTGGTTGAAGGCGGCCACCGCCTTGCCCGAGCTCGTCACGTGGATCGGCCTGACCCGCGCCGTCCGGGGAGAGAACCGGAGCCCGTGGTAGCTCAGACGCTCCAGGTAGAACATCTGCGCGCCTTCGGGCACGGCCAGATGGGCCGTCTCCCCGGTCTGGGCACGCAGCGCCTCCAGCAGCGGCAGCGCGTGATCTCGCAGCTGGCTGCGCCTGGCGACCTCCGCGCCGAGCTCGTGCAACCGCAGGCCCAGCCGGTAGTTCCGGGTTTCCGGGTCCTGCTGGACGTAGCCCTTGCCGACGAGCGTGGTCAGCATCCGGTGAGCGCTGCTCTTGGCGATGCCCAGCCGGCGCCCGAGCTCGGCGACCCCGAGTTCCCGCTCGGCGGCCAGGCAGTCGAGCAGCTCGAGCGCCGTGGCGACGGACTGGACTCCTGCGCGCCGGCCGTCCTCGTCTGAGGGCCGATCGCCGCTCTGCCTCATCCTGACCTGGCCTTTCCTGCGCCGTCACGCCGTCCGGTCCGGTGTGCCGGGGGCGGGCGGCGGATCACAGCCCCTTCGCCGCCACCAGGCTAGGCTGGATCCGCTGCACGGCGAGCCTGCCCGCCCATCCGACGTGTGATCGCATCAGCGCACCTGCCTGCGCATCGCTCCGGCTGCGGATCGCCTCGGCGATCCCCCGGTGCTGGTGCTCGGCCTCGATCATGTCGTCGACCGTGTAGGGGATGCCTGACCTGTAGGCCTCGGGAATGGCCGACACCTGGCGGATCAGGGCGTGCAGCCGCGGGCTGCCGGATGCCTCGGCGATCGTGTAGTGAAAGGTCGTGTCCGCGGCCAGCTGCTCGGACGCGGGCGCCTCGCGCAGCTCACTCATCTGGTCGCAGATCTTGAAGAGCGACTCGGCTACGTCGGGCTTGATCCGCGTCGCCGCCAGCGCCGCCGACTCCGACTCGAGCAGCCCCCGCAGGTGATAGACCTCGGACACGTCGTCGGCGGTGAGCTGGAGCACGGTGGCGCCGCGATTGGGCTCCAGGTGGGCCAGGCCGTTGGCCGACAGCAGTATCAGCGCCTCCCGGACCGGCGTACGGCTCACCGAGAAGGCCGCCGCCAGCGTCTCCTCCCGGAGCCTGGTGCCGGGAGCTAGCTCACCGGTGACGATCGCCTGCGTCAGCCGCCGCGCCACGACGTCGGCGATGCGCTCTCCCCGTACCGGCCCTGCGATGGCCGAGTCGTCGCTCATAGCTGCCCATTATCCCAGGTCTCGGCCTTGACAGGGCATATTGCATACATGTATGCAATCTTAGCAAGCGAGCGAAAGCCCGTCACGTGAGGAGGAACTCGGTGAGCCGGTCACGCGAGGACGCAGCTTCCCGGAAGATCCGGCCGTGAAGCCAGGCCCGTTCGGCTATCACCAGGCGGCTTCGGTGTCCGACACGGTGCGGCTGCTGGCCAGCTACGAGGGAACGGCGCGGGTCATCGCCGGCGGCCAGAGCCTCGTGCCCATGCTGAACATGCGCCTGATCCGCCCGGATGCCCTCATCGACGTCAACCGCGTGCCGGGGCTGGCGGAGATCCGGACCGCCGGCGACACCACGGCGCTCGGCGCCCTGGTCCGCTACACGACGATCGAGCGATCCGCGCTGATCGCCGGGCGTCTCGGGCTGCTGGCGACGATGGTCAGGCACGTCGGCGACCGGCAGGTGCGTAACCGGGGCACGATCGGCGGCAGCCTGGCGCACGGCGACCCGACGGCCGAAATGCCGCTCGCGTGCCTGGCGCTCGGCGCCAGCGTCACGGCGGCCGGGCCGTCCGGCAGCCGGGAACTGCCGGTCGCGGGCCTCTACCAGGGTCCCTACGCGACCGTGCTCGAGCCTTGCGAGGTACTGACCGAGGTTCGCTTCCCCCGCGCCCCGAGCCACTTCGCCTTCGCCGAGCAATGCCGGCGGCACAACGACTTCGCCACGATCAGCGTCGCGGCGGTCGGCGACCGCGCGCCGGACGGCACCTGGACGGGGGTCCGGCTGGCCCTCGGCGGTGTCGCCGACCAGCCGATCCTGGCCACCAGGGCGGGCGCGGTCGCCTCCGGCTCCCGGCTCGAGGACGAGTCGATCGCCAGCGCCGCCGAGGAAGCCCTCGAGGC
>JASHUI010000116.1:0-3996 GCA_030040095.1 Streptosporangiaceae bacterium
GGTACCGGTGCGGATCCACGGCCTGGAGCCCTGCCTGCCCCACTTCGGGCTGCCGGCCGAGGTCACGGACGCGTGACCAGCAGAACTCACTGATCCGCGTCGTCGTCCTGCGGCCGCGACCCGGCCAGCTCCCTGGCCCGCCGTTCCTGGCGCCAGAGCCTGCGGCTGACGTCGATCATCACCACGATCGCGATCACGACCGCCTCGATGACCACTGTGTGCCGGAGCACGGCCAGGTTCAGCGGGTCGAGCATCGAGCCGAGCCCGGGGCTCATCGGCCGCAGACTGACGACCGGAGGACCAGGCGGACCAGGCGGCCGGCCGCCGGCGAACACTTGCTTGGCCGAGCCCTGGAGGCCGCCGACCAGGGTGCTGGCCCCGAAGTGGTTCCAGGCCAGCCCGATGACCACGACCACCGCCACCACCAGCGTCGCCGCGCCCAGATGCCGCAGGAACCTCACCCGCGCCGCCCCGCCGAACGCCACGTCAGCATCCCGCGCCCGACCCGCAGCAGCCATCTCCAGCGCAACGCCACGTGCACCGGGACCAGCCCCAGCGTCACCTCGGCGGTCAGGATGTGCAGCCGGGTCCAGAACGGCCCGGCCAGCGGATAGATGCCGAGGTAGGGCAGGGCCACCCGGGAGATCAGGACGCCCGACGCCACGCACAGGGTCATGGCGAACAGCAGGGCCAGGTTGACGATCCAGATGACCTTGTCGTGACCGCGCGGGCTCAGCAGCCTGCCGGTGCTGCGGATGACCCAGTCCCAGTGCAGCGTCAAGTGGAGCAGCAGGGCCAGCCCGAGCCCGATGCCCAGCCATTCGTGGATCGCGATCCCGGTGAAGCCGTAGCTGTAGGCCAGCGTGTACCCGAGCAGCAGGACCAGGTCGAAGCAGAAATCCAGCCGGGCGCGGGCCGCCACCCGTCGCCGCCGCCCGGTTCCGGTGGCCGCGCCGGCCGCGGAGGTCGCCGGCGGACCGTTCACGGCACCGGCCCGACGTGGTCCTCGTAGCCGGGCATCACCCATGGTTCGCGGGTCTGGCCGTAGAAGCTGAGGCCGGGCCGGTCGGCCAGCGTGCCGGTGATGGTCAGGCTGAACTCGCGCAGGTACTCGACCTCCCGCTGCGAGGTCAGCCGGAACGGCCGGTCGTGCCCGGGATAGATGACGTCCGCCATCGCGATCACGCGGTCGATGCTGGCCAGCGCCTGGTCGGGGTTCCAGAACACCAGCGGGGGGCGGCGGGTGAGCGCGACGCTCGCGTAGTGCAGGGCGTCGCCGGCGATCAGCGACAGGCCCTGCTCGCCGCGCACGGTGACCCCGATGCTGCCCGCGGAGTGGCCGGGAAGGTGCACCACCCCGACGCCCGGGATGAGCTCGGCGCCGTCGGCGACCTCGTGAATCCGCATCCGTTCCAGGATGTCACGGGTCCAGACGGGGGTGGCCCAGTCGTTGGGGTGCGGCCGCCCGCAGTACCGGCGCTCGTCGGGATGCAGGTACACCGCGGCGTGCTCGAACAGGTCGACGTTCTGGACGTGATCCCAGTGCGCGTGGGTCAGCAGCACCATGTCGATGTCGCCGGGGGCCAGGCCGCGTCGGGCCAGCGCCTCCAGCAGGAACGTCCGCCGGCCCACGTGCGCCGGGTCGACCAGGATCCGCACCGGCGTGCCGTCCGCGCCGGGCCCCTCGACGAGGACCACCTCGCACATGGAGACCAGCCCGGCGCTGGTGCCGATCCCGAAGCCGTCCAGCACCACATCGATGCTGGGGGCCGCCTGTGGTGGCTGCATGATCATGGTCATGCTCCCTCCGGCGGGAGACGGGGCGTTCAGATTGAACGTAACGGTGCCGAGCGGGCCCGGTGCGTTCCGGGCGAGCTGAGCCCTCCACCGGGGCGCGGGCGGCATCGGACGCATCCGCCGTGATGAAATAGGCACCGGAAATAACCGAGCGGAGACCACCAACGGATGCGGGCAGACTATCAGCAAGTTAGCGATCGGGACGAACTGCTTTCCCGCGTCGGAAAGCTTTCGCCGAAGACCGTCATCTTCGACATCGAGCCCATAGTCGCTTTCTGGAATACCGGCACTTCCGAGCTCAGCGGGGGCGTGGAGCGATTCGCGGGCACGCTGTCGGCGATTCCCGGAATTGAATTTATCGGCTTCGTGACCAACTCCCGCAGGCACACCGCGGTGACCAGCCCGGCCGGCGGGCCGACGATCTTCTACGTGTCGTCCGCGCACAAGCCGCTGCAGATCCAGCGGTACCGCGGCCTGCCCAGGCCCGGCGTCGTGGTCGGCGACCAGCTGGCCACGGACGGCATTCTGGCCTGGCGGCTCGGCTTCGATTTCCTGCATTACGACCCGGTCGCCGAGGATTCGCCGCCCGGCGTGCGCATCATGAACCGGACCGGGAACCTGCTCCGGCCGCTGTTTTTCCACCCCAAGGCGCCGAAGCACTAGGCTCGACGGGTGAGATTCGCCATTTCCATTCCGCAGCTCGTGGACGACGGCACCTTCGACCCCGCGGCCATGCGCGGCTACCTGCGCCGGGCCGAGGAACTCGGCTTCGTCGGCGCCTGGACCCAGGAGCAGGTGCTCGGCCACGTCGCGCACCTGGGCCCGGTCGAGACGCTGTCCTACGCGGCCGCCTGCACCGAGCGGATCCGGCTGGGCTGCGCGGTGTTCATCACGACCCTGCACAGCCCGGTGCACCTGGCCAAGAGCCTGAGCACGCTGGACCAGCTGAGCCTCGGCCGGCTGGACGTGGGCATCGGCACCGGCGGCGGGAACCGGATGTTCTCCGCGTTCGGGGTCGACCGGGCCAGCTTCGTGGCCCGGTTCACCGAGGGGCTGGACCTGATGCGCGCGCTGTGGACCGAGCCCGAGGTCAACTTCAGGGGCCGCTTCTGGCAGCTAGAGGGCGCGGCCATGGAGCCCAAGCCGTTCCAGAAGCCCGGCCCGCCGGTCTGGTTCGGCGGGAACCAGCCGGCCGCGCTGCGCCGGGCGGTCCGGCTCGGCGACGGCTTCTTCGGCGCCGGGTCGAGCACCACGGAGCAGTTCGCGCAGCAGGTCCTGGTCGTGCGCGACGAACTCGCCCGGCAGGACCAGGACCCGGCCGGCTTCCCGATCGCCAAGCGCGTGTACATCGCGGTGGACGACGACCCCGGGCGGGCGCACGACCGGATGGCCGCCGCCCTCGGCCGGCTCTACGGCTTCTTCCGCCTCGGGGACCTGACGCCGGTCTCGGTGTTCGGGACCCCGCGGGACTGCGTGGCCGGGCTGGTGCAGGTCGTGGCCGCCGGGGCCGGGATGATCCAGCTCAACCCGCTGTTCGACGAGGCCGAGCAGATGGAGCGCCTGGCCGCCGAGGTCATGCCGCAGCTCGCTTAGCGGCTCAGCGGCTCAGGCGCGCCCGGACCAGGGCCGGAACCGCCGCGGGCCCGCCGACCGGGCGGAACCGGTCCGACGCGGCCTGCAGGGCCTGGTACTCGTGGTCGGTGAGCTCGATCTCGGCGGCGGCGACGTTGCTCTCCAGTTGCTCGACGCTGGACGCGCCGGGGATCGCCACCACCGCGGGACTGTGGATCACCCAGGCCAGCGCGATCTGCGCCGGGGTGGCGCCATGCGCGTCGGCCACGTCGCGCAGCGCCCCGATGAGCGGCCCGGCCCGCTCCAGGTTGTCCGGCAGGAACAGCGGGCTCATCGCCCGGACCCGGTTCGTCGGCCTGTTCTCCCGGTGATACCGGCCCGAGAGCAGCCCCTGGGCCAGCGGGCTGTAGGCGATCACGATGTGGCCATCGGATTGCGCGAACGGGATCAGCTCCTGCTCGGGCGAGCGGGCCACCAGGCTGTAGCGGACCTGGTTGCTCAGCACCCGGCTGCCCAGCGCCGCCTCGGCGGCGCGCCAGCGATCCAGCGAGTAGTTGCTGACGCCGACCTCGCCGACCAGCCCGACCCGCTGCAGGGCGCGCATGCCGCGCATGATCATTCCGTCCC
>JASHUI010000117.1:0-5402 GCA_030040095.1 Streptosporangiaceae bacterium
CACCTGGTTGCCGGCCAGGGCCAGCCTGCGGGCCAGGCCGCGCCCCTGATCCCCGGTGCCGCCCAGGATCGCGACGGTGAGGCGGGCGGCTTTCTCTGCCATCTCCTGGGACACCTGCGCGGCAGCCACCCGTCGATCCTAGCCGACCGGGCATGAGCCGGCCGGGCATGAGCACGGCGTAGTCGCTCGGTCACGAATCTGCTGACGGCGCCCGGCCGGAGCGGGCAGGATGGAGCGGTGGATGCGGACCAGGTGACCGCGCTGCGCATCATGCTCGGCTCCAGCGCGTGGCTGCAGCGGACCAGGTCGTTCGCGCGGGCGCTGCGCGCCTCGGTGCCGCGGACCCCGGGCGGGCTGCTGATCGTCGGGACGCCGGAGGAGGAGCCCTGGCACCTCGCGGCGCACCTGGACCAGGAGAGCCGGCTGGCCGGGATCCCGGGGCTGGCGCCCACCCTGGTCCGCTGGGCCCCGCCGCCCGGGGCCCCGCCGCACCTGGGGGTGGGCATGAAACGGCTGGAGGAGGCGCGACGCGGCGAGACGCTGTTCGTGGTCGCCCCGGAGGCCGTCCCGGTGCCGCTGCTGGAGCGGGTGCACGACGCGCGCCGGGTGGGCGCCACGATCCTGGCCCTCGACCAGGGCGACCCGGAGCTGGACGACATGGCGCACGAGTACCTGAGCGTGGCGCCCGGCTTAGCGCCGGTCTCGTTCGACGCCGCCCAGCATCTGGTCAGCGCCGCGGCGGGCGAGCCGGCCCCGTACCGGGCCGGCCTGCGCGCCCGGCTCGCCCGGCTGCTCGACGCGGTCAGCGGCACCCAGCCGGACTAACCGGTCAGGGCGGCCCGGCCCGGCCCGTTCACGCGTCGAGGCTCAGCACCATGGTGGGCCGCTCGATGACGTGATCCTCGCGCAGCGGCCGCACCGCGGTGCCGATCGCGAAGAACTCGGTGGTGTGCGAGCCCCAGGTGTGACTGTGCTGGCGCAGTTGCACGCCCACGATGCCCTCGGCGTGCAGCGCCTCGGCCTCGGCCTGCATCCGGGTCATGGCCAGCTCACGGGCGTCGTACAGGGCCTGGGTGAACTGCTCGAGCTCCACGTTGCGGCCGGTGTTGCCGATCTTCTGGCCCAGTCGCTGGTGCGCGATGTGGTACACGCAGGAGCCCATCACCATGCCGAGCGGGGCGTAGCCGGCCCGGATCAGCGTCCAGAAGTCCTGGCCGGACAGGTCGGAGGTGAACGGCAGCTTCTTGTTGTTGCGCCAGTCCTTGACTCCCCCGCCGCCCGCTCCGTCCTCCGCCTTCACCGCGGTGCCGACCGCGATGAACTCGGCGATGTCGGAGCCGAACTCCTTCAGCTCCACGTCGAGCCGCACGCCGACCACGCCGTCGGCCGACAGGGCCTGCGCCTCGGCCTCCATCCGGCTCATGGCCAGCTCGCGCGCGTGGTACATGGCCTGGGACAGCACGTCGAGCTCCTGGTTGCGGCCCCAGCGCCCGATCTGCAGGCCGACGTGGTAGATCGAGCTGCCGAGGACCAGGCCGAGCGGGCGGAACCCGGCCTCCCGCACCAGGAGGAACTCGTTGACCGAGAGGTCCGACGTGAAGATGGAACCCGGCCGCCCGGGCTGCAGTTCGGCCAGGCGCCGCATCGCGTCCTGCGGGACGCCTTGCACGCCAAGGTCGGTGGTGGACGTCTGGTCAGTCATTGTGCCCCCTGGTACTTGAACACGGGCGCTCCTGCGTGGTCGGGACGAGATCCTGGCGGAGTCATCGCGGGTCCGTCTGCCCGAGCCGGACCCGTGCCGCCTGGCGCCGCTGCGGGTCGAGGGAGAGGATGGCGAGGCTGCCCTCCCGGCCGGCTGCCCGGCCGCGGGAGCGGGTGAACTGCGTGATCGCCGTGCCGATGATCGTGACCTCGGCGATGTGGTCCTTGCGGTGCTCGGTCATCGGGCATTCCCGGTCCCGGATCCGGATGTCCATCGTCTTCACCACGACGCCCTGGCCGCCCATCCGGGCCACGTCCCGGTCCAGCTGGGTCCGGGCGTCGTGCCGGGACTCGTTGACCAGGTCGGTGTACCCGGTCACCTCGGCATTGCCGCTGCCCCACCTGGTCTGGTTGATGGTCAGCCAGTCGTCGTGCCGCGCCCCGATCGAGATCCCCATGGCCATGCCGACGGGAACCCAGTCGGCCATGATCAGTTTGGCGAAGTCCTGACCGGACAGGTCCGAGGTGAACGGGCGCTTCAGCGGTACCCCGCCCGGCGCCCGCACGGCCGTGCCGATGGCCTTGAACTCCATGCCTCCGGCCGGGAACGACCCGATGCTCAGCAGCACGCCCACCACGCCGTGACCGCCGAGTTCCTCGCACTCCTGCGACATCCGGGCCAGCGCCTTGTGCCGCGCCTGGTACAGCGTCTGCACCATCGGCCCGAACGAGCCCATGGCACCGGTCCCGGACACAGCCGTAACGCTCTGGTACGGGGTGACGTAGCCGCCGTAACCGGCCCAGGCCCCGGGGCAGGCCCATCCGCCCGTGTAGCCGATGTTGTAGACCGCGGCGCCGAGAACCTGGCCGACCGGCTCGAACCCCACGCTCCGGATCGAGGTGAACTCGTCGGCCGTGAGCGCGGACCCCCAGGTGCCGCTGCGCCGGATCTCGGCGATCCGCGACTCGGCGGCCGGCGGCAGCCCGTGGCCGGAACGATCCTCGCTCACCCGAATGCCTCTCTCGGCCCGTTCGACCGGTAGTCCCAACCATACCGGGCCGGTCACTCGTCTTGGGCGTCCCACTCCTCGTTGCGCCGCCGCACCGTGTCGAGGGCGTGCTCGGCGGCCTCCTTGGTGGGGTAGGGACCAAGCCGGTCCTTGCCCGGGCAGCGTTCGTCGGACTCCACCGTGTTGTGCCTGAGGCAGAACCACCAGCGCTGTTCACCGTCCATGCCCACTAGACTCCCAGATCATGGCGACCTTGCTCCAGCCCGGCCGGATTTCCCCCATGCGCCAGGTGCCCTCGACCATCACCGCCCCCGAGTACGTCGGCCGCAAGCGCCCCCGGATCGGTGAACCGGACGTCAAGGACCCGGAGACGATCGAGCGGATGCGGGTGGCGGGCCGGATCGCGGCTCAGGCGCTGGCCGAGGTGGGCCGGCACGTGGCCCCCGGGGTGACGACCGACGAACTGGACCGGGTGGGGCACGAGTTCCTGGTGGACCACGGCGCCTACCCGAGCACGCTCGGCTACCGCGGTTACCCGAAGTCGCTGTGCACCTCGCTGAACGAGGTGATCTGCCACGGGATCCCTGACGACACCGAGATGGTCGAGGGCGACATCGTGAACGTGGACATCACCGCGTTCATCGGCGGCGTCCACGGCGACACCAACGCGACGTTCCCCGTGGGCGAGGTCGACGAGGAGTCACGGCTGCTGATCGAGCGGACCAGGGAGGCGATGATGCGGGGGATCCGCGCGGTCGCCCCCGGGCGGCCGCTGAACGCGATCGGCCGGGTCATCGAGTCGTACGCGCGCCGGTTCGGCTACGGCGTGGTACGCGACTTCACCGGCCACGGCATCGGGACCACGTTCCACTCCGGGCTGATCGTCCCGCACTTCGACGACCCGGACGTCCACGTGATCATGCAGACGGGGATGACGTTCACGATCGAGCCGATGCTGACCCTGGGCACGATCGCCTACGACATCTGGCCGGATGGCTGGACCGCCGTGACCAAGGACCGCAGGCGCACCGCCCAGTTCGAGCACACGCTCGTGGTCACCACCGACGGCTACGAGATCCTGACCCTGCCGTAACCGCCACGGGCGGCGCGACCGGGCGCCTCAGCCGCCGGCCCGCCCGGTCACGGGTATCCGGCGCCCGCTGACCGCGGTGGGGCGGATCCGGATCCAGAACGGACGATCCACGGCCGTGGCCCAGGGGTGCAGGCCGAAGCCGCTGAGCCGCTCGATCTCGGCCTTCTCCTCCACCATCTCGGCCCGCCCGGTGACCAGCACGCTCCATCCGGACCTGCTGTCCGGATCGTAGGCGTCGGCCTCGAACGCGACGACGCTTTGTCCCTCGGCAGCCGACAGCTTCGATCCGTTGGCCGTCAGGAAGACCACGTCCTGGCCGTCCACGGCGTGATTCACCGGCAAGATCACCACCTCGCCGTCGGCGTGAAACCCGACTCGCCCCACCGGTGCCAGGGCCAGCAGCCGCAGGCACTCATTGAAGCCGAGCATCTCGAGCCCCGCGTGGTCGATCTGATGCCCTGCCATGCCCCCACCTCCAAGCTTCAAAGCCCGCCAGTGTGGCCAGCCCTCACCGATCGAGTCCTCTCACCATGCACCGCCGCGGCCAGCGCCCGCAGCGGACCGAGGTCCCCGGACCGCGGGTCTTTCGGCTCCGCGAGCGCCGGCCGTCAGGTCTCGGTGACTCCGACCCGGCGGCCGGTGACCGCTGGCATCCGCCGCGGCCGGCGGGCCCGGGCCGCGCCCGCCCCCTCGAACGAGAATCGGGGCAGCCAGGACAGGCGGCGGGGCAGGTACCAGCAGCGCTCGCCGAGCAGCGCCATGGCCGCGGGGACCAGGATGCCGCGCACCACGGTGGCGTCGAGCAGCACCGCGAAGGCCAGGCCGACGCCGAGCATCTTGACGTCGACGAAGGACAGCGTGGCGAAGATGGAGAACACCGCCACCATGATCACGGCGGCGCTGGTCACCACGCCAGCGCTGGCGGCGATGCCGCCGACCACCGCGTCCGGGGTGCTCGCGCCGGCCGTCCAGCGCTCCCGTATCCGGCTCAGGATGAACACGTGGTAGTCCATGGACAGGCCGAACAGCAGCACGAACGTGAACAGCGGCACCCACTGGGACACCGCGCCGTAGCTGGTGAAGCCGAGCAGCCCCTGCAGGTGGCCGTCCTGGAAGATCAGGGTGACCAGGCCGCAGGCGGCGCCCACGGACAGCAGGTTGAGCCCGATCGACACCAGCGGCAGGAGCAGGGAGCTGAACGCGGCCATGAGCACCAGGAAGGCCAGGGCGGCCACCGCGGCCAGCACCAGCGGCGTGCGGGCGCGCACCACCGCGCTCCAGTCGTAGGCGACCGCGGTGCTGCCGGTCACGGCGTAGCTGACCCCGCCGACCCGGCCGAGCGTCGCGGGCAGGACCTGATCCCGCAGGTCGAGCAGGGCGGCGCTGGACACCGAGTCCGATCCGTTCCCGGCCAGCGGCACCAGGGCGATCAGCGCCCGGTCCCCCGCGACCGGCGTCACCGTGATCGGGCCTCGCAGGGGGCCCCGGGCGGACGCGTCGGCCTCCAGCGCGCTCACGGCGCGGCCCACCGCCGGGCCGCCCAGGTCGCGGCCGGTGATCACCACCTCGGCCGGGGAAGGGCGGCCGGGGAACGCGGC
>JASHUI010000118.1:0-8102 GCA_030040095.1 Streptosporangiaceae bacterium
TACCAGCGCTCGATCAGCATCCTCAGGGAATCCGGCGACCGCTTCTTTGAGGCCGGCGCCCTCACCCACCTCGGCGACAACCGCCTCGCCACCGGAGAGCTGACCCAGGCCCGGCAGGCCTGGCAGCAGGCGCTGGCCATCCTCGAAGACCTGCAGCATCCCGACGCCGGCCCGGTCCGCACCAAGCTCGCCAGCACGACCGACCACGCCTCTGGCAGCCCGCCCGCGTAACAACGCGAGGGCGGGCTACCGGCCCAGCTCGGCAACGCCCTCGAGCAGCCGGTCGACATCGGACCGGTCGTTGTAGTGCAGCAGGCCGGCCCGCACGGCCCCGCCCGAGTCCCGCAGGCCGAGCGCGCCGGCCAGCTCCCAGGCGTAGCTGTCACCGTTCCAGACGTTGATCTTCCGCCGGGCCAGGTGCCCGGCGACCTCGCCCGGGGTGCGCCCGGCCACGGTGAAGTACGCGGTGGCGGTGCGCCGCGCCGCCTTGCCGTAGGTCGTGACGTGCTCCATGGCGTCCAGCCCGCCGAGCAGCACCCGGAACAGCTCCTGCTCGTGCGCCTCGGCCGCGGCCATGCTGGCCAGGACCCGCTCGCGCCTGCTGGCCTCGCCCGGCGGGCCGGCCAGCCAGGCCAGGTGCTCGACGGCGGCGGACACGCCGGCGAGGTCGGCGAACGGCAGCGTGCCCCGCTCGAACCGCTCGGGCCCGGAGTCGGGCGCCGGGGCCAGCTTGTCCGGGCGCAGGATGTCGAGCAGCGCGGGATCGGCGACCACCGCGCCCACATGCGGCCCGCACCACTTGTAGGCGCTGGTCACGTAGAAATCGGCGCCCAGCAGGCCGACATCCACCGGCACGTGCGGGGTGGCGTGCACCCCGTCCACGTAGGCCAGGGCCCCGGCCCGGCGGGCCAGCGCGGTGATGCCGGCCACGTCCGGCCGGGTGCCGATCAGGTTGCTCGCCGCGGACACCGCGACCAGCCTGGTCCGGTCGCGGATCAGCTCGGCCAGCTGGGCGAGCGCCAGGTCGCCCTCGGGCAGCTGCACATCGGCCCAGCGCACCACGGCCCCGGCCCGCGCCGCCGCCTGCACCCAGGGCCGGACGTTCGCGTCGTGGTCGAGCCTGGTGACCACGATCTCATCGCCGCGATCCCAACGGTCGGCGAGCGTGCGGGCCAGGCGGTAGGTGAGGGTGGTCATGTTCGGGCCGAGGATCACCCCCTCGGGGCGGCCGCCGGTGAGGTCGGCGATCGCTCGCCGGCACTCGGCGGTGATCTCGTCGGAGCGACGGCTGGCCGGGAAGGCGCCGCCCGTGTTCCCGAGGCCGGCCCGGTACGCACCGGCGATGGCGTCGATCACCGAGGCCGGCAGCTGCGCCCCCGCCGCGCCGTCCAGATAGGCGTAGCCGTCGGCCAGGGCCGGGTAGGCGGACCGCGCCCGGCTGACATCAAGGGTTTTCGCGTTCAAGCCGCCCACACTAGCGCGGCCAGTCCGGCGACCGGCCCGAGGTCAGCAGCAGCACCAGCCACGGGTCGTCACCGCCGGGACCCGCCGCCGGCGGGCGCTGCGGCACCCCGGCCCGCCATCCTTCCAGCACGATCTCGGGCGCGGCGGGCCGGTAGTCCTTGCCCAGGGCCCGGGCCAGGTCCCACGCGTGCAGGTGCCATTCGGCGCAGGCGGCTCCGGCCATCGCGCCCACCGTGACCAGCGCGTCGCGGTACCGGTGATGGGGCAGCCCCCACACCAGGCCCAGCCGCCCGGCGTACGACCGGGCCGACTCGGCGTACGCGGCGATGTGCTCGATGGCCGGGCGGTCCGGAAGGGCCGCGAGCTCGGCCGCGTTCTGCCGGGCCACCTTCCGGGCCAGGGTGTCCGGGTGCGCCCCGGTGGCCATCAGCCGTGCCAGCCTGCTCCCCGGCGCGTCGTCGAGATACTCGTGGTAGTCGTCGGCGACGCAGCGCAGATGCCCGGCCAGGTCGGCGGCACGCCATTCGGCACACGGCGTCTGGGCTGCCCAGTCTGCCGCGCCGAACTGCGCAGCCAGCTCGCAGACGACGGTCACCCCGTCGCGGTAGGCCGCTAATCCGGCGGTTGCGGCCCAGCCCGTCACCGGCGTTCCGAGCAACGGCTGAACTTCATGGATCCTCCCCTGCCGGCGTCCTGCCGGCGCGCCCCCGCGCCATGCCAGAGTGCCAGAGTTACCCACTCTGCGCCATCTCGCGCCTTATCGGAGAAAAAATAAGGTGACAGCCAGGCAGCCGCGCGGTTAGCCTGCGGCCAATGCCCACGAATCCCTCCAGCTCGCTGCCGCATGCCCAAACCCAGCCAGGACCGGCCCGGCCAGCACCGGCGAGCCCGGATCGGGCGGGACAGACGCCGCTGGCGGCGCTCTGGCGGACCCGGGAGTACCTGCGCCCCTATTACGGCCAGCTCGTGGCCATGCTAGCCGCCGCGGTCGGCGCGGCCGGGGCGGAGATCGTGATCCCGCTGCTGATCAAGGCGGTCGTCGACGGGCCGATCCGGCGCGGGGACTCCGGCGCGCTGCTCCCGCTCGGCCTGGCCGTGACCGCGCTGGGCGTGATCCAGGCCAGCTTAAACCTCTACCGGCGCTGGGTGCAGGCCAGCGCGGTCAGCGGCATGGAGCGGTCCATGCGCGACGGCCTTTACGCCCACCTGCAGCGGCTGCACGCGGGGTTTCACGACGACTGGCAGTCCGGCCAGCTGCTGTCCCGGGCCACGACCGACCTGTCGGCGATCCGGCGCTTCGCCGGGTTCGGCACGATCTTCTTCGTCACCAACCTGGTGACGTTCGTCGCGGTCATCGGGCTGCTGATCGGGCTGAACTGGTGGCTCGGCCTGCTGACCGCGTGCGTTTTCGTTCCCGTCGTCGCGCTGTGCACCCGGTTCGAGCGCCGGTACCGGGTGCTGTCCCGCCGGGTACAGGACCAGGAGGGCGATCTCGCCACGTACGTGGAGGAGGCGGCGACCGGCATCCGGGTGCTCAAGGCCCTCGGCCGCCGTGACGAGGCCGCGGCCCGGCACGGCGACCAGGCCGCGCTGGTGCGGGCGACCCGGATCGAGAAGGCCCGGCTGCGGGGCACCTTCTGGGCCAGCCTCGACCTGGCGCCGAACGCGGTCGTCGGCCTGATCCTGCTGCTCGGCGCGCTCGCGGTGAGCGAGCGCGAGCTGAGCCTGGGCGGGCTGATCGCGTTCATCGCGCTCGCGCTGCAGCTGGCCTGGCCGATCGAGTCCATGGGCTACATCCTCGCGTCCGGCCAGGAGGCCGCCACGGCCGCTCAGCGGATCTACGAGATCCTTGACGTCGAGCCGGCCATCACCGACCCCCCGCCGCGCCACGGGCGCAGCGCCGCGGACGCCCGAGAGCAACACGGCAGGCTCCGGTTCGAGCACGTGGCGTTCACCTATCCGGGCGCTCCGGCACCGGTGCTGCGGGACGTCAGCATGGAGCTAGAGCCCGGCGAGACGGTCGCGCTGGTCGGGCCGAACGGCGCGGGCAAGACGACCCTGCTGCAGCTGGTGCCGAGGCTGGCGGAGGTGTCCGGCGGCTCGATCCTGCTGGACGGCACCGACGTCAGGGACCTACCGCTTTCCGTGCTGCGCACCGCGGTCGGCTGCGCCTTCGAGGACCCCACGCTGTTCTCGGCCAGCGTCAGGGAGAACGTCAGCTACGGCGCGGCGGACGCGGCCGAGGACGAGCTGCTGGCCTCGCTCGAGGTGGCCCAGGCCGACTTCGTCGCCCGGCTGCCCTGGGGGCTGGACACCAGGATCGGGGAGCAGGGCATGGCCCTGTCCGGAGGCCAGCGCCAGCGGGTGGCGCTGGCCCGGGCGATCCTGGCCCGCCCGTCGGTGCTGCTGCTCGACGATCCGCTGTCAGCGCTCGACGTGCACACCGAGGCCAGGGTCACCCGCGCGCTCGCCCGGGTGCTCGCCGCGTCCACCGCTCTGGTGGTCGCGCACCGGCCCTCCACGGTCCTGCTGGCCGACCGGGTGGCCCTGCTCGACGGCGGCGTGATCGCCGCCACCGGCTCGCACCAGGAGCTGCTGGCCACCCAGAAGCGCTATCGCGAGCTGATGAGCGGCGCGGACCAGCCGGAAACCGGCCAGGCCGCGGACCTGACGCGGGCACGCCGGTGAGCCAGGCAACGGTGCCCGCGTGGCGGGGGGTGGCGGCCGAGGACGTCGACGAGGTGACGGCCAGCCTGGCCACGCTGCTGCGGCTGCGCGGCAGGCGCCTGCTGCAGGACCTGATCCGCCCGTACCGGGCGCGGATCGCGATGATCCTGCTGCTGATCGTGCTGGCGAACATCGCGGCCCTGGCCGGGCCCTGGCTGGTCGGGATCGGGATCGACCGGATCCCGCAGCTCACCCGGTCCCCTGGTTCTCCCGTCGCCCGGCCGCTGGTCGTGATCATCGTCGCGTTCGCCGCGGCGGTGGCCGCCCAGGCCGTGGCGACGAGGGCCTACGTCAGGGCGGTGGGCCGGCTGGGGGCCGACGTGGTGATCGAGCTGCGGCGCCGCCTGTTCGCCCACTTCCTGCGGCTTCCGGTGGCGTTCCACGAGCGCTACACCTCCGGCCGGGTCATCTCGCGCCAGGTTTCCGACATCGACTCGATCAGCGACCTGTTCGACGACGGCCTGGACTCGCTGGTGTCGGCGGTCCTCTCGCTGCTGCTGGTCGGGGCCGGGATGCTGCTGCTCGACTGGCCGCTGGCCCTGGTCGTGCTGACCGGGTTCGGCCCGCTGACCTGGCTCACGGTCTGGTTCCGGCGCGAGTCAGCCACGGCGTACCGGCGGACCAGGGAGACGATCGCCCAGGTCATCGTGCAGTTCGTGGAGACCTTCGGCGGCATCCGCGCGGTCCAGTCCTTCCGCAGGGAGCGCCGGAACGAGGAGATATTCGGCGAGCTCAACGGCGACTACGCGGCGGCCGTGCTGCGCTCCTCGCGACTGATCGCCATCTACTCGCCCGGGATCACGCTGGTGGCCAACCTCGCGATCGGAGCGGTGCTTCTGTACGGGGGGCTGCGCGTCATCGACGGCGACATGAAGGTCGGCGTGCTGGTCACGTTCCTGCTCTACCTGCAGCGCTTCTTCGACCCGCTGCAGGACCTGTCGCAGTTCTACAACACCTTCCAGTCCGCCGCCGCGGCCCTCGAGAAGATCTCCGGAGTCCTGGACGAGGCGCCGGCCCTGGCCGAGCCGCAGGCCCCGGTGCCGCTGCCCCCCGCGCCGGGACGGGGCGGGCGGACGGTCCGGTTCGACGCGGTCCGGTTCGGGTACGGGAACGCGCCGGTGCTGCCCGGCCTGGACCTGACCATCCCGGCCGGCCAGACCGTGGCCCTAGTCGGGGCGACCGGCGCCGGGAAGACGACGATCGCCCGGCTGATGGCCAGGTTTTACGACCCGGTCGAGGGCCGGGTGCTGCTGGACGGCGTCGATCTGCGAGACCTGTCCGAGCCCAGCCTCCGGCGCGAAGTCACCCTGATCACCCAGGAGAACTTCCTGTTCAGCGGCACGATCGCGGACAACATCGGGCTGGGCAAGCCGGGCGCGTCCCGGACCGAGATCGAGGCCGCGGCGCTGGCCATCGGCGCCCACGGGTTCATCTGCGCGCTCCCCGCCGCCTACGACGAGCAGGTGGGCAAGCGCGGCGGGCGCCTGTCCGCCGGGCAACGCCAGCTGATCTCGTTCACCCGCGCGTTCCTGGCGGCTCCCGCCGTGCTGGTGCTGGACGAGGCCACGTCGCTGCTGGACATCCCCACAGAGCGGCTGGTGCAGCGGGCGCTGCGCACGATACTCGCCGGGCGCACCGCCCTGATCATCGCGCACCGCCTGTCCACGGTGCAGATCGCCGACCGGGTGCTGGTCATCTCCGCCGGCCGGATCGTCGAGGACGGGCCGCCGGGCCGCCTGCTCGGCGCCGGCGGCGAGTACTCGGCCCTGCACGCGAGCTGGGAGCAGAGCCTGGCCTGAGCCCCGGCCGCGCGGCGCGGGCAGCGGCCGGCGCTCGGTAGGCTGCGCTTCGGCCGCGCATGGCCGTGACCGGCCACTTTGCGGCACTGTCGGTGAGATCGTGAAAGTGTAGGTGTGGATGGCCGCCGATGATGTCCCGCGTCGGCTGCGGCGCCCGCCCGGCGCGCGCCCGCCCGGGCCGCACCCGCCCGGGGTCATGGTCGGGCACCCGGTCCGGAAGGCCGCCATCGGCGCCGGCCTGGTCGCCTATTCCTGGATCGCGGCCGGCACCGTGCCGTTCACCAGGAACGCCCTGGTGATCGTGCTGGTGCCCGGGGCCGTCCTGGCCGCCATCGCCTACGGGCGGCCGCCCGAGCGCATCCCCGCGCCGGAGCGCATGGACGTGGCCGGCTTCTCGTACTGGGCGATCTGCGCCATCGCGCTGCTGGAGTGGGAGGCGTCCGCGTTCCGCGACAACGCCCTGTGGTGGCATCCGTCGCTCACCGACCTGATCGACCCGATGCTGGGCGCGCGCCCGGTCAAGGCCGCGGCCATCGCGGTATGGCTGCTCGCCGGCTGGGCCCTGGTGCGCAGGTGACGGCCGGATGGTGACCCGCGTCATCACGATCACCGGCTTCGCGTCGCTGATCGTCGTCCTGTTCGTCCTGGAGTTCCTGGGCCGGCGGGGACACCCGCGCATTCCGACGGTCGGCGAGTGGCTCGGGTACGTCATGCGCTCGTGGGGCGGCCGGCTGGTGATCCTGCTCGGCTGGCTATGGCTCGGATGGCACTACTTCTCCCGGTTACGGCGCTGGCCCGGGCATCCGCTAGGCTGACCTGGTGATCACGCGCCGCAAGCAGGCCAGCGCCGAGGCGGAGGCCGAGTACACCGCGGATGTCGCCCTCGCCGCGCAGTTCGATCAGCTGCTCGACGCGGCGCGTGCCGCCGAGCAGGAGTTCCGCAGCGCCCAGGCCGCGGCCCGGCCGGGCGACGAGGTCTACCCGCTGGCCAAGAGGCTCGACGCCGCGCTGACGGACGCGATGCGGGCCGCGTATGCCGCCCGGCGAGCCGAGATCGGCCCCCTCGGCTACGACGACTGGATCTACCGGCGAAAGGCCAGGGCCAAGTCGCCGGTGCGGGCCTGGACCCTGGAGGCCGAGCGGCTGCTGACGCTCCGCGAGACGCACCGGCTCACCGGCTTCCCGCCGGCGCCGCGCACCGACCTCCCGCAGGAGGCCCAGGTCCCGCACGTGCCCGCGGTCTGACTCCGACCCCGGTTCCCGGCCGCAGGCCTGCTTCCCCGCCCCTCGTTCCCGCCCTCTGCGGCGTGTCGGCTTCCCGTGACCGCGGCCACGGGGCAGTCTGGTGCTGACCGGGGCGCGGCCGTCCGGGACCGGTTCGTTACTTATCGTGACGGGGACCAGTAACAATGGGTAGTACTTCGGTGTCAGATCGCGCACCCATGAAAGCTACAAGGGGTGACGCGGAAAACAGTCACAACGGGCCATGCCGTCCTCGGCGGTCTGGCTGGCACAGTAGGGTGTGATCAAGGCCACAACGAGGACCAGGAGGCACACGAATGTGCCCGCATACGCCACCGTGCCCGGACGCGAGCCGCCCGGACCGTGAGGCGGCCCGTACCATCATCAGCCACCCCGAGCAGGGCTGGAGCCTGCTCTGCAACGGCATCGTCGTATTCGAGGACACCGGGGAGCTGCTCCCCGACGGCGAGCCCATCGCCCCGCACCGCCCCACCGACCTGATCTCGCAGCCGGCCGTGACGGTCGGCCAGCCGGAGCCGCAGGCCGAGACCAGCCACTCGCCGGCGGCCTAGCCCGACCTAGCCCCGGGCCCCGCCGTGCGGGGCGGGGAGGCGGGCGGAGAGCACCAGTACCTCGCGCAGCCAGGACTCGACGGCCTGGCGGATCTCCTCTGGCCGCCGGGACAGCGCGTGCGTCTGGCCGGGCAGCACGACGACCCGGGACGCGTCGGCGTCGTCCGGGATGCCGAAGGGGTCGCGATCCCCGTTGACCACCAGCACGGGAACCCCGGCCCCGCGCAGCTCGGCGGCGCGGGAGCGTTCCGGGCGGCCGGGCGGGTGCAGCGGGAAGGCCAGCGCGACGACCGCCTGA
>JASHUI010000011.1:0-3821 GCA_030040095.1 Streptosporangiaceae bacterium
ACGCGGGACCGGACCGAAGGAGCGTGCGTGGAGGAGGCGGTCGTCCTGCTGGACGAGCAGGGCAGACAATCCGGCACGCTGAGCAAGTCCGCCGTACATCATCGTGAGACGCCGCTGCACCTGGCGTTCTCCTGTTATGTGTTCAATGACCGCGGCGAGCTGCTGCTGACCAGGCGAGCCCTGGCCAAGCTGACCTGGCCGGGGACGTGGACCAATAGCTGCTGCGGGCACCCGCTGCCTGGTGAGGGCATCTACACCGGCATCGCGCGCCGACTGCGAGCCGAGCTCGGCGTGGGGGCAGTGCGCACGGATCTGGTGCTGCCGACCTTCCGGTACCGCGCGAGCATGGACAACGGCATCGTGGAGAACGAGATGTGCCCGGTGTTCCGGGCCGTCACCGACGATACGCCCGAGCCGGCCGCCGACGAGGTGATGGAGGTGCGGTGGGTGCCCTGGGACCGATTCGCGTCGGACGTCATGCAGGGCCGGATTGCGGTCTCTCCTTGGTGTGCGTCACAGGCGGGCGAGTTGCTGAGGCTGGGGCCCGATCCGCTGGCCTGGCCCGCCGCTCCGGCGGATGAGCTTCCTCCCGCGGCACGCCCGTAAGCAGGGCTGAGCCGCACCAGGCGTACGGCACCGGGCTGTCACGCCGGGCGGCGCAGTTCCCAGACGATCGCGCCGGGAAGTCCGTCGAATGCGATCCGGGCGATCTTGTCCTCTGCCTGAGACGGCGATTCCCGCCAGCGGAGCGGACGGGTGCGAGCCCAGCCGAGGCGATGCCAGGACGAAACCATATGTCATCCTGACTAGTCGTTCTTGACAGCTCATGGTATAATTTGTACGTTTTTGGTCTGAATAAATTATTTGCAAAACGTTTGATAAGCGTTCACTCAAGCATTACCATTCGGCAAGACAGCGGGGTTGAGTCGGCATGCGTACAAGGTCACTGGAATTAACAGAAACAGGCCCTGGGATCCCGGTGTTCCTGGGCAGGCCCGGCGTTATCTTGCTCAATTCGAATCCTTTCGCCGAGGGCATCGCGAATCTTGGCGCCCAGATGATTGCCTCCAGCCTTTTAGACGAGGAATATAACGTCTGCTTCGGCTTCGCCGATACCGGCGCCACGCTGACAGCAGCGGACGACGGCGTCGATTATCAGGTTGTGGCGGTCTCGGTACCATTCGAGGATACATATCATCACATCCCGCGCATGCTAAGGGACATTGACGTCCCGCCGTGGGCGGAACTGCGCGATGAAGACTCACCTATCGTGGTGGCCGGCGGCCTGGCGCTGATAAATCCCATGCCCCTCGCACCCTTCTTCGACGCCATGGTCATCGGCGAGGGACGCACAGCGATCACAGAGATAGCCGACATCGTGGCGGCCGGGCGGGCAAAAGGCCTCAGCAGAAGCGAGATCGTCTCCAGGCTCGCCTCAGTTTCATATACTTTCGTTCCCTCGCTGTACAGGTTCGAATACGACGATAATGGATCAGTCGCCTCCCTCAGACGTGATCCCGGGGCACCGGAAAGCATATTTCCAGGAAGGCCCCTTGATATGGAGCGTCATCCTATCCATTCAATATGGACCACAAGGCGAGCCTGCTACAAGTACCCGGACTACTACAGCATCATGGTGGCGATGGGCTGCCATCTCAAATGCCCCTTCTGCGTCGTTGGCAATGTCCAGGGCCAAGACGGCGGAAGGGCCGCGACGACAACGATCGAGACGATAGTCAATCTGGCGACCGAACGCCGGGACAAGTACGGCACGAACCTCATCAAGCTGTTCTTCGCCTCATCTTTCTCGTCCCAGGCGGATATTGATCCTCTGTCTTTGCGTAACCTGCTCGGCGAGATGCTCCGGCATGACTTCGAATGCCGCGTCGGCTCGCTCAACATCAAGCAGGCTGACGATGACCTTCTGCGGCTGGTGCGCGACGCGGGCCAGGAACGAGTTACGTTCGCGCCGGAGACGGGACAGAGCTTGCGGCAGTCGATTGGCAAGCCCTACAGCCGTGATGACAAGCTGATTTACGTGGCGCAGCGCGCAGGTCAGCTCGGGCTCGGCCTGGATATTTACACAATGGTCGGGGTTCCGGGCGAGGAGCCGCATCACGTCCGAGAACTGGCGCAGCTTATCGCGGAAGTGCGTGCTGCGCTTGATCCTGGGCAGTCGCTGGAGATCTCGCTCAATCCCGCCTTCTCAAAGGCTCAGACGCCCTACGAGAGACGGGCTGCGATCCGGCCCGAGGAGGCGCGCGCGCGATTCGCATACCTGCGCAAGCAGTTGCCGACCGAGGACGGCATCGTCTGGGTCACGGTCCTCGACGACGCGATGACGTACTATCAGCCGATCCTGGCGCTTGGCGGTCCCGAACTGGCGGTTGTGCTCGATCGTCTGTCGCATGAGTTCAGCCCGGACGAGGACGCCTGGCGCGTGGCCGTGGCAGGCGAGATTCCAGGCGGAGACCGGCGGTATTTCCGCGACAGGGGGCCTGGCGAGGTGCTCCCCTGGCAGCACATACAGTACAACTCTCACTCCAAGCTCACCCTCCGCCTGGACGCTCACCGGGCCCGGGCGGCGCGGGTCTCGGTCCCGGATGACGTCAATGCCTGAGACGGAATGGGCTCAGCGCCTGCTCGGCACGCCGGATCCTCCGGCAGCCGCGCACCACATGCCCATGCGCGTCATAGACGGAATCGCGGCCGAGACCGTGCAGCGCCGGCTCTGGTGCGTGGTCGCGTCCTCCCTGTCGGCCACGGCCCGCGACGCACTGCTCGGACTGCTGCGCAGCCACGGGCGAGACGTGGTACTGCTCACCGCGGAACCAGCGGGCCCCGGCGAGTACCGGACGGTCGCCGAGGCATGCGAGGACAGAGGCATGACGCCGGCCGATGCGGTCATACTCTGTACAGATCCCGCGCAGGATAGATCAAGGTTTTCATCGCACGGTGCACGCGTCCTTACCCTTGGCCCCCACCGGCCGACGCGAGGCACCGTCGCCGTTGCCGACCTGGACGCTCTGCGCGACTTTCTGGCGGCACGGGCCACCTACAGAGCGGCGAGCACCTACCACGAGATATGAGACGATGACCGGCGGGCTTGAACAAGAACTTCGTGATGCGGGTGGCTGGCTAGGCGCGTCGTGCCTGCCATGGCTGCCAGGCAGGGGCTTCGTCCTGGCCGCGCAACCGACAGCCGACTCGGGCATCGTCCTCAGCGGCATCGGCGGCAAGGTCGAGCCGGGCGAGACCTTCGAGCAGGCCGTCCGGCGCGAGTACACAGAGGAGACCGGAACCCCGTTCGGGCAGCTTGTTCCGGTTCCCGACGGGGTCTATCTCGGCGAGCCGCAGGAGGCGTCGCCGCCCCGGGTGCCGGACCGCGCGGCAGCCCTCATCTCGCGGCGTCCCGCGGAGCACCCCGCTAACGGTGTCCTGTGGATCGCGATGTTCCTCTGCGTGGTTGATGCCGAGCCCCGGCCGGTGGAGAAGATCCCGTACTTCGCGATCATCAGCCCTGATGCACTCCCGTCCGCCGGCGGGCTGACACATCTGGTCGCTACGGCCTCATGGCTGCCAGCGGCTCCGCCCCACGACGCGAAAAGGCTGGCGAGCGCCTCCAACACGGCCGCAGCCATACTCCCTCGCCGCGATCTGCTTTTTAGCTGGGCCGACCGATGTTCGCGTTCATCTGCTGAAGCAAGCACCGAGGGGTAACCACGTCGTGCCTCCCGTGCTCGCCAAAATCGCTGGCGCTCGGGCGCCTCAGCTTACGCATGAAGAGGTTTGACACCGGTGACAGGGCCTGTCCGCCTGGA
>JASHUI010000119.1:0-4580 GCA_030040095.1 Streptosporangiaceae bacterium
CGATCACGACGGGCATGCCGCCGAGATCGTCGGCGTCCCGCAGCAGCTCGTGGTGCGGCGATCCCTGCTCGTCCGCGCCGGGCACGCACGCCTGCAGCGGCGTGTACCGCGCCTTGATCAGGTGGCCGGGGCCGTCGGAGTCTGGCGGCAGCCGGTCGGGCAGCGCGACCACCAGCGCGTACCCGCCGGTGCCCAGGCCTAGGTCAAGCGCGCCGGTATTGAGCAGAACCCGGTCCCCGGGCTTCGGCCGCCCGGTCAGGGCCGGGTAGGCCAGGGCGCGGACCGGCGCGCCCGCCACGGTCACGTCGAGCTCGACCGCGCCGGCCCACTCCCGCCGCAGGCGGCCCACCAGGCCCCAGCGCCATCTGATCATCGCGGTCATCCCGGAAGCGTAGCGACCGATGAGGGAAGACGGCGCGTTCAAAGCGGCCGGAGGCGAGCGAGGACGCCGAACGGCAAGGTAGCGTCGGACCGGGGGTGCAGGTCCGGCGGGGCAGCATAGCGCGGGCAGGAGAGGGCGGATGTCACGGCGGAAGACCGAGCGCTTGCTCAGCCTGGTGGTCTGCCTGCTCTCGGCCGGGAAGTACCTCACCGCGGCCCAGATCAGGGCGGCCGTGCCCGGCTACCCGGAGTCCTTCGACGCGTTCAAGCGCATGTTCGAGCGGGACAAGGACGAACTGCGCGAGCTGGGCATCCCGCTGGAGACCGGGGTGAGCTCGACCGGGGACGAGGAGCCCGGGTACCGGATCCCGCGCCAGGCCTACGTCCTGCCCGAGGTCCGGCTCGAGCCTGACGAGGCGGCCGTGCTCGGCCTCGCGGCCCGGGCCTGGCGGCAGGCCGAGCTGGCCGGGGCGGCGGCCGGCGCGCTGCTCAAGCTGCGGGCCGCCGGGATCGAGGCGGAGGAGACCACGCAGCCTGGCATCGAGCCCAGGCTGCACACCGGGGAGGCGGCGTTCGGCCCGCTCTGGGAGGCGGTGCGGGACCGCCGCCCGGTCTCGTTCGGCTACCGCGCGGCCGGCCGCAGCTCGTCCCAGCAGCGCCGGCTGGAGCCCTGGGGGGTGGTGAACCGGCACGGCCGCTGGTACGTGGCCGGGCTGGACCGCGACCGCGGCGAGACCCGGGTCTTCCGGCTGAGCCGTATCGACGGGCCGGTGACGTTCGCCGGGCCCGCGGGCACGATCACGGTCCCCGAGGGCGCCGACGTCCGGGAGCTGGTCCGGGCGTGGGACAACGAGCCGCAGCTGCGGCGCACCGCGGTGCTCCGGGTCAGGAGCGGCGCGGGGTACGGGCTGCGGCGGGGCGCGAGCGCCGTCCGGCCTGATCCCGACCGGCCCGGCTGGGACCTGGTCGAGGTGCCGTTCTCCGACGTGGGCTGGCAGAGCGAGCACCTGGCCTCGTTCGGCGCCGACGTGGTCGTGATCGAGCCTGCCGACCTGCGCGAGGCCGTCATCGGCCGGCTGAAGGGGGTGCTTGCGTGAGGGCGAGCGGGGAACAGCGCGCGAGGGAGGGGCACGGTGCCGCCTAGTACCCCCCCGCGGGTGACGCCCGCCACGGACCGGCTGCGGCGGCTGCTGGCGCTGGTCCCGTACGTGGTCAGCCGGAAGGTGGTCGGGCTGGCCGACACGGCGGCCGCGTTCGGCCTGAGCGAGCGCGAGCTCGTCGACGACCTCAACATGCTCTGGTGCGTCGAGCTGCGCTCGCCCGACCCCTACTGCCCGATCGACCTGTCCTACGAGGGCGGCGAGATCGTGGTCAGCGAGGCGGAATCGATCGACCGCCCGCTGCGGCTCGGCGTCGACGAGGCGAGCGCGCTGCTCATCGCGCTGCGCATGCTCGCCGAAGTTCCGGGCCTGGAGGACCGCTCGGCGCTGAGCCGGACGATCGCCAAGCTGGAGGCGGCCGCCGGGGCGGCCGGCACGGTGAGTGCCCAGGTCACCGTGCAGGTCGACGACCGCGGGGGCAGGAACGCGGCGCTGGTGCGGGACGCGCTCGACCGGAGTCGGCGTCTGCATATGTCCTACTATGTCCCAGGCCGGGACGAGGCTACCGAGCGCGACGTCGATCCCATGCGGCTGCTGGTCGTGGAGGGCAGGACCTACCTGGAGGGCTGGTGCCTGCGGGCCGAGGCGGTGCGGCTGTTCCGGATGGACCGGGTGCTCGACCTGACCGTGCTCGACCGGCCCGCGTCCGTGCCGGCCCAGGCCGAGCACCGGGACGTGGACCAGGGACTGTTCCGGCCGTCGGCCGGCGACGTCCGGGTGGAGTTCGAGCTGTCGGTGGCGGGCCGGTGGGTGGCCGAGTACTACCCCTGCGAGCAGGCCGAGGAGCTCGGCGACGGACGGCTGCGGATCGGGCTGCGTACCCCGGACACCCGGTGGGTGCGGCGGCTCGCCCTGCGCCTGGGCGAGGACGGCCGGCTGATCTCCCCGGCTGACCTGGCCGCCGAGGTGCGGGAGGACGCCGCGGCCGCTTTGGCCCAGTACGCCTGAGGGCTGTGGTGCAGAGGCACCTTGTGTAGACTTTCGCTGGAAGCGACCTAGGCGCGGCGACGCGCTACCCGCTGAATGGGGACTGAGATGTTTGGTGACCTGTTCGACAGCCCGTGGAAGATCCTGATCATCGCGGTCGTCCTGATCATCCTGTTCGGCGGCAAGAAGATGCCCGACGCCGCGCGTTCGCTCGGCCGGTCGATGCGGATCCTCAAGGCCGAGGTGCAGGACCTGCACGGCGACCACGACACCGAGGAGAAGCCGGCCCAGCCGGCCGCCCTGACCGCTCCCACCGTGCAGCAGGAGCAGATCGACCAGCTGCAGCAGCAGATCCGCGAACTGCAGCAGCAGCAGTCGAACCAGGCGGTGACCGTCAGCGGCACGTCCGCGCCGGAGACGCCGGGCACCGGCCAGCCCGGCTGAACCCTGGCCCTCTTCCCTTAACCCACGATGCCCAAGCTGGCCGACACCATAACGGGCGCGCGGCTGCTCGGCGCGAAGATCGCGGCGTCGCAGCGGCGGTCGAACCCCGAGGGCCGGATGCCGCTCATGGACCATCTCCGTGAGCTGCGCGGCAGGCTGCTCAAGGCGATTGTGGCCATCGTCATCGGCATGCTCATCGGGTTCATCCCGCAGGTCTACGACCGGCTCTGGGCGTTCGTCTATCACCCGTTCAAGATGGCCGCGACTCACAACCAGCAGCTCATCGTCATCGGCGTGTTCGACGGGTTCATGCTGCGGGTGCAGATCGCGTTCTTCTTCGGGCTGATCGTCACCAGCCCGTTCTGGCTGTACCAGATCTGGGCCTTCATCGCGCCCGGGCTCTACACCCACGAGAAGAAGTGGGCCTACGTGTTCGTGGGCGCCGCGGCCCCGCTGTTCGCCGGCGGGGCCGTGCTGGCCTACTTCGTCATGAGCCGCGGCCTGCACTACCTGCTGGCCCTGGTGCCCCACGGCGTGTCCGTGATGGCGACCGTGACCAACTACCTCAGCTACTTCGAGGCCATGATCCTCGGCTTCGGGCTGGCGTTCGAGCTGCCGCTGGCGCTGGTCATGCTGAACATGGTCGGCATCGTCACGCACGAGCGGATGCGCAAGTGGCGGCGAATCATGATCTTCCTCGTGTTCGTGTTCGCCGGCATCGCCTCGCCGAGCCCGGACCCGCTCACCATGCTGCTGCTGGCCGGCCCGTGTGTCGTGCTGGTCGAGGCGGCCGAGCTGCTCATCTGGGCGAACGACCGGCGCCGGGCCGCACGGCCCGCGATGTACGAGGGCATCGGCGACGATGAGCTGTCGCCGATCGACCTCGACGTGTCGGCCGGGGACGGAGCCGGCATCGGGCCATCACCCGGCCAGGACGCTTGACCGAGGACCGGCCGGAACTCGCCGCGTTCCAGGCGCTCTATGACTTCGGCTTTGACGGCTTCCAGCTGGACGCGTGCCGGGCACTGGCCGCCGGCCACGGGGTGCTGCTGGCCGCGCCGACCGGGTCGGGCAAGACCGTGGTCGGCGAGTTCGCCGTGCACCTGGCCCTGGCCGCCGGGCGCAAGTGCTTCTACACCACCCCGATCAAGGCGCTGTCCAACCAGAAGTACACCGACCTGGTCCGCAGGTACTCGCCCGCCACGGTAGGCCTGCTCACCGGGGACAACAGCATCAACGGCGAGGCCCCGGTGGTCGTGATGACCACCGAGGTGCTGCGGAACATGCTGTACGCGGGCTCGCCCACGCTGGCCGGGCTGGGCTACGTGGTGCTCGACGAGGTGCACTACCTGGCCGACGCGTTCCGCGGCGCGGTCTGGGAGGAGGTGATCATCCACCTGCCCGAGTCGGTGCGGCTGGTCGCGCTCTCGGCGACGGTCAGCAACGCCGAGGAGTTCGGGGACTGGCTCTCCCAGGTCCGCGGGGGCACCACGGTCATCGTGGACGAGGACCGCCCGGTGCCGCTGTGGCAGCACATGCTGGTCGGCTCCCGGCTGTACGACCTGTTCACCGGGTCCGACGCCGCCGGCGCCGCCGGGCCGCCGGGCTCGGGCGGCCCGCCCAGGGTCAATCCCGAGCTGCGGCGGCTCGCGCAGCGGGACCAGTTCG
>JASHUI010000120.1:0-2933 GCA_030040095.1 Streptosporangiaceae bacterium
CTGGCCAGCAGGTGGTGGCCGCCCGCGATGACCGGGCACACCCCGACTACCGAGCCTTCGTGGCCGCGCAGCACGCCGGCCTGCTCGCCGGTGGCGGGGTCCCAGATCCGCACCGTGCGGTCGGTACCGGCGCTGGCCAGCAGGTGGTGCCCGGTCGCGGTCACCGGGCACAGCGCGCCGACGCCGCCGTGGTGGCCCTCCAGTACCGCGCGTTCCTCTCCGGTGGCCGGGTCCCAGATCCGCACGGTCCAGTCGTCGCCGCCGCTGGCCAGCAGGGGCCGGCCGTCGACGGTGACCTGGCACAGCGCGCGGACCCAGTCCTGGTGCCCCTCGGGCACGGCCCGCCCGGCCCGGGGCTGAGCCCGGGCCCACCGGGCCAGGTAGCGGGCGCCGGCCCGGCGGCTGTAGCTCGGTTCCATGCCCTCCAGCGCCTGGGTGACGCTGAACAGGGCGGCGCGCTCGTCGCTCCCGGCCGGGATTGCCTCCGGCGTCAGCTCCAGCAGCCGGGCGCGGCGGCGTGCGGCCGGGGAAGCGGCCTGGCCCGAGGCGAGCATCAGCCGCCGCAGGTCCGCGTGCAGCAGGTAGGCGTCGTCGGTCAACAGGTCGTCCACCAGCCCGGCCGCGGCGGCGTGGCCGGGCAGTGACCGGGCCAGGTACTCCGGCACGTCCTGCCATCCGCTGCGGCGGCCGTAGCTGACGAGCGCGACGGTCAGCGCCCGCTGGTCGTCGCGGCGCGAGGTGGTCTCGGCTCGCGTGCGGGCGAGGGCATCGTTCAGCGCCTGGTGGATCAGCCGGAACACCGGCTGGCCGGAGCGGTCCGGGGCCGACCCGACCAGGAAGCTCGCGGCCCGCCGGGCGAACCGGGCCAGGTCCGCGGCCGGGACCCGGGTCCCGTAGAGGCTCTCGATCGCCAGCTGCCATAGCGCCGCGGGCAGGCCCGGGGCCTCGGCGAAGGCCAGGCCGGTCAGCACCTGGTCGGCCGGCAGCCCGGCCACCGGGCCGACCGGTTCGGTGCAGACCGCCAGCGCGGCGGCCACGGTCGCGTCGAACTTCAGCTCCCTGGGCTCGGCCGCTCGCTCGTCGCGGGCGCCGTGGCCCCGGGCGACCAGGCCCGCGATGAGGAAATTGCGGTCCGAAAGCGCGGCGATCCTGCGGGCGACCGCGGCGGCGGCCGCCGCGTCGGTGTACGGCCGGGCCGGCCGCTCGCCGCAGCCCTGCCGCAGGCAGGCCAGCGCGTACGCGGCCAGGTCGTCCTCGGCGAAGTTCTCCGGGCTGTCCAGGTCGATCACGATCGCGTCGGCCAAGGTCGGCGGGACCAGGGAACCCTGGTCGTCGCGCGGACGGGCGCCGGCGATCACCTGGACCCCGGCGTCGGCTCCCGTCTCCGCCAGCGGCAGCACGATCGCGGACATGATTGCCCGGGCCTGCTCCGGGCTGACGGCCTCGTCCAGCGCGTCGATGAGCACGTTGAACCGGGGTGAGCCGCGCTCCTCCAGCGCGTCGCGGACGGCCCGGGCCAGGTCGGCGGGCTGGTCCGGCAGCCTGGCCGAGACGGCGCGCGCGATCTCGGTCGCGACCTCGAGAGCGGTCTTCCCCTGGGCGTGAACGGCGCAGGCCACCGACCCCGGGGTGGCCCGCGCGGGGTCGTCGCCGGAGGGCAGCCTGGCCCGGAGGGCGGCATCGGACGTCGTGACGACCCGGCCGATCAGCGCGGACTTGCCCGCACCCGGCGAGCCCGTCACCAGCAGCACCCGGCGGTCGGCGACCGGGCGGTCCAGCCAGCGCGAGATCCGGGCCAGCGCCCTGGCCCGGCCGGTGAACCGGTAGCGCGGCTCGGACGACCCGCCCCACGCGTCCAAGGCGACGTCTCCGGCGGCACGCGCCGACCAGGCCGTCAGCCGGGCCAGACCCTCATCGGGCAGGCTCAGGTCCGCCTCGTGCAGCGTGATCGCGCGTCCGTCGCCGTCGCCGCGGGCCTGGCCCACCAGCCCGACGACCGCCCGGTAGTCCGGTGACCAGAGCCCGCCGCCGCTGAATCCGGGGCGGGCCAGAACCGGGGACGTCGAGTCCAGGCGAACCCAGCCGTGCGCCAGCGGCGCCCCGACCAGGCCGTCCGCGGTCTGACCCAGCGGATCACGATCCGGGAACCCGAACGCCGACCAGGGCAGGCCGACCAGATCGGGCGGCCGGGGACGGCGCAGCGGCGCGGCCTGCGCCCCGGCGGGCACGTCCTGGTCCAGATGCAGCACGGCCAGGTCGGTCACCGAAGGCGCGTAGGCCACGACCACCGATGCCGCCCGCCGCCGCTCGGCTGCCGCCGCCGCAAACGAGACCCACAGCGGCTCCCGGACCTCCCCGGCCGACAGGACGACGTGGGCGCAGGTCAGCACCTGACGCTCGGCCACCACCACCGCCGCTCCCAGCGGCTCCCGATCCCGTTCGCCGGCGTGAACCGCCGCGACCCATGCCTCAGCCGACGGACGAGGCACGCCGGTCTCTCACATCAGCCCCAGAAGGCGACGGTGCCGCCATGCCTGCCCCAGGTGAGCGCCCGGGTCATCGTCACCCCGGACTGGGCCCACCGCAGCGTCATGCCCGAGAAGTAGCTTTGGCCGTCGCTGGTGAGCACGTGAGAAAGGATCATCGTCACGCGGTAGACGTGGTACCTCCCGCCGGCACAGGTCGGAACGCAGTTATCGATGTGGTACCGGCCGACGGCCCGGGCGCCGGCCGGCTGCCACCGGCTCCATCTCAGGTGCGTGATGAAGTGGGTCCCGTCCGTGCCGAAGCCGATGCGGTCGGGCATGACCGCCGCGTGCAGCGACCCCAGGCCGTAGTTCCCGAACCCGTACACCACCGGCGTGGTCGCCATGCTGGCCGCGAGTCTGTCCGCCGCGGCCGGTGTCCGCGCGAATGCCGCCGTCGTCGACGCC
>JASHUI010000121.1:0-5675 GCA_030040095.1 Streptosporangiaceae bacterium
AGACTCGCCGTCCCGCGCCCCCGGGAGTGCTGGCAAGGCCCGGCCCGGGCTACCGCCGGGCCGGATCGGCCGCGGACTCCCCGACGTGCGCGGCCAGCCAGTCGCCGAGCGGACGGCTGGCGGTCAGGAACCCGGCCACGTTCTGCTTGGCGGCGGCCGTCCCGAGCCAGGGCTCGACCGGCCAGTGCCGCCAGGCCACCAGGCCCTTGTAGCGCAGCAGGCCGATCCGGGGGTGGTCGGCGGGATAGCCGCGGGGCGCGGTCTTCAGCACGTCGCGGCCGTGCACCTCGATCCCGTGCGCCTCGACGCCGGCGATGACCCGCTCGAGCTCCGGGCCGGCCAGGTCGCCGGCCACCGCGCGCCGGTACCGGTCCAGCTGGTCCGGGGCCATGCCGTACATGCCGCTGCCCGCGGCCAGGCCGGCGGCCGACAGCTGGATGTACCCGTCCCCCACGGTCGCCCCGATGTGGGTCTTGTACGCGGACTTGTCCCTGCTGAACCTGACGTCCCGGTACGGCCGGAAGATACGAGGCTCGCCGAACTCGGGCGCCAGCTCCTCCAGCAGTTCGCTCATCGGGCCCAGGACCAACTCCTCGTAGGCCGCCTTGTGCGCGGTCCAGTAGGCCTTGGAGTTGTCCGCCTCCAGGCCCTCGTAGAACTCCAGCGCCTCGGCGGGCCAGCCGTCAAAGGGCATGACCGGCTCCTCCCGTCCTCGCTCGCGTGATCACGGCTTGCGGGCCAGCGCCGCGTAGGCCGGGTCGTCGGCGGGGTGGATGCCGGTCCCTGGCCGCCACTGCGGGGTGGAGACGATCCCGGGCTCGACCAGCTCGAGGCCGGTGAAGAACCGCGCCACCTCATCCCGGGTCCGCGTGGCCCCCCTGACGTTCCCGGTCCGCTCGTTGAACCGCTTGGTCATCTCGGCGATCTGCTCGGGGTGGATGTCGCTGGCCGGGTGGGACATCGCCAGGTAGCTGCCCGAGGGCAGCGCGGCCATCAGCCGGCTCACCACCCCCCACGGGTCGTCGGTGTCCGGGATGACGTGCAGGATGGCCAGCAGCATCAGCGCGACCGGGCGGGTGAAGTCGAGCGTGTCCTGGGCCCGGGCCAGGATCGTGTCCGGATCCCGGAGGTCGGCCTCGATGTAGGCGGTGGCCCCCTCCGGGCTGCTGGCCAGCAGGCTCTGCGCGTGCATCAGCACGACCGGGTCGTTGTCCACGTACACCACGCGTGACTGCGGAGCGATGCGCTGCGCCACCTCGTGGGTGTTGTTCGCGGTCGGCAGCCCGGTCCCGATGTCGAGGAACTGCCGGATCCCGGCCTCGGCGACCAGGTAGTTCACGGCCCGGGCCAGGAACGCCCGGTTGTTCCGCGCCCAGGCCACCAGCCCGGGAAAGGCGGCGGTCGCCTGCTCGGCGGCCTCCCGGTCGATGGCGAAGTTGTCCTTGCCGCCGAGCAGGTAGTCGTAGATCCGCGCCTGCCGCGCCACGGTGGTATCGATCCGGGATGTCTGGCCGCCGTCATCCTGGGTCATCCCTCTGGCCGTCCTTCCCGATCGCTGGTGCCGACCCGCAGGATATATGCGGGCCCCGGGCGCCACGGGGAGGCCATGGATATTCGACCGAAAGGCTGACCAATGTCGACGTTGCATCCGGAGGAACTCGGCGGCCTCACCGCCCTGATCACCGGCGGCGCCTCCGGGATCGGCCTGGCCACGGCCCGGCTGATGCAGGCGCGCGGCGCTCGGGTGGCGATCCTCGACCGCGAGATACCCAGCGGCGTGCTGGCCGGCGGCGGCCTGCACCCGGTCCTGGCCGACGTCACCGACGACCGCGCGGTCCGCTCCGGGGTCGCCGCGGCGGCCGAGGCCCTGGGCGGCCTGGACATCCTGGTCAACAACGCGGGCATCGGGGCGGCCGGCACCGTGGAGGACAACGACGACGACGAGTGGCGGCGGGTCCTGGACGTGAACGTCCTCGGCGTGGTCCGCACCACCAGGGCCGCGCTGCCCGCGCTGCGCGCGGCCGTCGCCCGCCGCGGGCAGGCCGCGATCGTCAACACCTCTTCGATCGCGGGCGTGGCGGGCCTGCCGCAGCGTGCGCTGTACTCGGCGAGCAAGGGCGCGATCTACGCGCTCACCCTGGCCATGGCGGCCGACCACGTGCGCGAGCACATCCGGGTCACCTGCGTCACCCCGGGCACCACCGACACGCCGTGGGTGGCCCGGCTGCTGGAGGCCGCTGCGGACCCGCAGGCCGAGCGCGCGGCGCTGCAGGCCCGCCAGCCCATGGGGCGGCTGGTGTCGGCCGACGAAGTGGCGGCGGCCATCGCCTACCTGGCCAGCCCCCAGGCGGGGGCGGTCACCGGCGTCGCCCTGGCCGTCGACGGCGGGATGCTGGGCCTGCGTCTGCGACCGCCGGGCGGCTGACAGATGATGTGACTTCGGGGGGCTGACCGGGGAGGGCCTCGTCGTGAAGCTGGCCGGGGGAAACACGATGATGATCGACGCACACCACCACCTGTGGGATCCGGCCCTGCGGCGGCACGCCTGGCTGGAGAGGTTCCCCGCGCTGAACCAGCGGTTCTGGCTGGCCGAGTTCCGGCGGGAGACCGAGGCGGCCGGGGTCACGGCCAGCGTCCTTGTCCAGGTCCTGGCCAGTGCCGGGGAGACCGAGGAGTTCCTGGCCGTGGTGGACGAGTCGGACCTGGTCCGCGGCGTGGTCGGCTGGGCCGACCTGACCAGTCCGGCCGTGGCCGACGAGATCGCCAGGCTGCGGGCCCTGCCCGGCGGGGGCCTGCTGGTGGGCCTGCGGCACCTGGTGCAGAACGAGCCGGACCCCGACTGGCTGCGGCGGCCGGACGTGCGGCGCGGGCTGCGCGCGGTGGGCGCCGCCGGCCTCGCCTACGACCTGCTGGTCCTGCCGGGCCAGATGTCGGCGGCGCTCGCCGTGACCGGCGACCTGGCCGACGTCCGGTTCGTCCTCGACCACGGCGCGAATCCCGCCATCGGGCTCGGCAGCCGCGAGCCTTGGGCCTCCCTGATCAGCGACCTCGCAGCCCGGCCGAACGTCAGCTGCAAGGTATCCGGCCTGGTCAACGGGTCGGGCCAGGGCCGGCGTCCGGCCGACGTGGGCCCGTACGTCGATCACCTGCTGGACAGTTTCGGCCCTGGCCGGCTGCTCTTCGGGTCCGACTGGCCGGTCTGCACGATGGCGGCCAGTTACGCCCGGGTGCTGGCCGTGGCCCGGACGGCGCTGGAGGGCCGGCTGGGCCCAGACGAGCTGGCCGCGGTGTTCGCCGCCAACGCGATCACCGTCTACGGGCTCGATGTCGGCGAGACGTAGCGTTCAAAGATTTCTAACGGTCGCGGACCGCGCAGGACGACGACCGACCGGGGGCCGACCACCACCTGGTCACCGGCCTGGCGTTCCGGCCCGGCCGCCATGGCCGCCGGCTCGTAGCTGTCTATCTCCGCGCGCCACACCATCCGGTCCCGGGTCCGCGGCAGAGCGAAGTTCAGCGGCTCCCACCAGGCATTGAACAGGACGAGGAAATCGTCGTCGAGCATCGAGGAGCCGTCCTCGGCCCGGTCGGGAGCATCGGAGCCGTCAAGGTACAGCGCCAGCGCGAGGGCGCTGGCGTCGGCCCAGTTGGCCTGGGTCATGGGCGTGCCCGCGGGAGTGAACCAGGCGAGGTCGGCCGCATCGGCCCCGGACAGGAAGCGCCGGCGCCGGAAGACCGGGTGGTCCTTGCGGAACGCGATCAGCCGGCGGGCGAACGCCAGCAGATCGGCGTCCACGCTCGACCAGTCGAACCAGGCGATCTCGTTGTCCTGACAGTAGGCGTTGTTGTTGCCCTGCTGGGTGCGGCCGAACTCGTCCCCGCCGAGCAGCATCGGGACACCGAACGACAGCATCAGCGTGGTGAGCATCGCCCGGGACTGCCGCTCGCGCAGCGCCAGGATCGACGGGTCGGCGGCCGGGCCCTCCGCGCCGCAGTTCCATGACCGGTTGTCATCGCTGCCGTCGCGGCCCGACTCCCCGTTGGCCTCGTTGTGCTTGTCGTTATAAGACACCAGGTCCCGGAGCGTGAACCCGTCGTGCACGGTGATCAGGTTCACGGATGCGGTCGGCCGGCGCCGCTGCGTGCCCGCGTAGAGATCCGACGAGCCGCACAACCGCGTGGCGAACTCGCCGAGCCCTATCTGGTGGCTGCGCCAGAAGTCGCGCATGCTGTCGCGGTACTTGCCGTTCCACTCGCGCCATAGCGGCGGGAAGCGTCCCAGGTCGTAGCTGTCCATCTGGCCGACGTCCCACGGCTCGGCGATGAGCTTGGCCTGCGAGACCACCGGGTCCTGCGAGACGAGGTCGAAAAACGCCGACAGCCGGTCGAACCCGCCCTCCTGCCGGGCCAGCGTCGGCGCGAGGTCGAACCGGTACCCGTCGACGTGCATCTCCGCCACCCAGTATCGCAGCGAGTCCATGATCAGCTGCAGCGTCACCGGGTCCCCGGCGTTGAGCGAGTTGCCGGTTCCGGTCGTGTCGGCGTACTGGCCCGGGTCGCCGGGCTCCAGCCGGTAGTAGACGGGGTTGTCCAGGCCGCGGAAGCTCAGTGTCGGGCCCATCTCGCCGGCCTCGGCCGTGTGGTTGAACACCACGTCCAGCAGCACCTCGAGGCCCGCGCCGTGCAGGGCGTTCACCATGGACTTGAACTCGCGGACCTGCCCGCCCTGACGGCCCGCCCGCACCGCCGCCGAGTAGCCGTTGTGCGGCGCGAAGTAGCCGATCGTGTTGTAACCCCAGTAGTTGGTCAGCCCGCGCTGCGTCAGGAAGCTCTCCGGCACGTTCTGGTGCACCGGCAGCAACTCGACGGCGGTGACGCCGAGATCGGTCAGGTGAGCGAGGGCGGCCTCGTGCGCGAGCCCGGCATACGTCCCCCGCAGCTTCGGCGGCACGCCGGGATGGCGCATGGTGAACCCCTTGACGTGCACCTCGTAGATGATGGTGTCGGCATACTGACGCCGCATCGGCAGACCGTCGGTCCACCGGAACTTCTCGTCGGCGACCAGGCTGCGCGGCGTATACGCGGCGGAGTCGAGCGTGCTCGGCGTGTCCGGGCGGGCGGCGTCGTAGTCCAGCACCTCGGGCCCGAACGCCACGTTGCCGCTGAACGCCCGCGCGTAGGGATCGAGCAGCAGCTTGGCCGGATTGAAGCGCACGCCGTGCTGCGGGTCGTACCGGCCCGTGGCGCGGTAGCCGTAGGCCTGGCCCGGCCCGACACCGGGCACGAACCCGTGCCAGACCCCCGCGTCGTAGTCCGTCAGAGGCACCCGGGTCTCGCGTCCGGACCCGTCGAACACGCACAGGGTCACCGACTCGGCCAGGCTGGATTCCACGGCGAAGTTCGTCCCGCCGGCGACCGGCGTCGCGCCCAGCGGGAACTGCCTCCCGGGCAGCGCCCGAGACGTCGTGCCCGCTGCTGCCCCGGTCAGCCCGATCCCCCCAAACCGCCGCCTCGCTCGTGCGCCGGCGCCTGCTCCGGCTCCGGCTCCCCGACCACCACCACCGGGCACGGCGCCCCTCGCAGGCAGGCCAGCGCGACGGGGCCGGGGGCCGGGCTGTACGCCGCGGCGTGCCGGTGACTGCCCAGTACCAGGAGCTCGGCGCGCTCTGCCTGGC
>JASHUI010000122.1:0-8016 GCA_030040095.1 Streptosporangiaceae bacterium
GCGGCGCTGCTCGGGCGGCCGCGGGGACGCGCGGTCCTGGCCGCGAGCCTGGCCGGCTGGTCACCGGACGCGGCCGTGCTGAAATGGCGCACGGAGCTGATGGCCAGGCTCGGCCCCGAGCACCAGGAACTGGTCCTGGACAGCTACACGCTGGCCAGGGACCGCCACGGCGCCGAGTGGGACGACCGGATCGGCTGGGCCCGCCGGCAGCTGGGCGTGCCCGGCCCGAGCGATCCGCTGGCCATCGCCACGCTCCGGTACTGGGCTCCGCTGGCGATCATCGAGAGTCGCGGCATCAGCCTGGCAGCGGTGCGTCCGCTGCTTTCCGGCCATCGGCTGGCCATCGAGCTCGTGCGGCGTTACCGGTTCGACCAGGCGGGAGCGGCCTGATGGCGCCGCCCAAACGCCACCTCAGGCTGATACCGGCGGATCCGGCCGCGTTCCGGTCCCGTTACCTGATGGCGGAGATGGACGAGCCGGACCTGACGCTCGATGCCCTGCTGCGCGAACTGCCCGCCGTGAGCCTGGATCCGCTGCCGCCCGCGGTCGCCCAGCTGAAGGTCACCAGCCTGGACCTCGACTGCGTGCCGTACCCGCCGGGCACGCCCGTCTACCTGCCGCCCGCCCTGACGCTGGCCGACTTCACCGGTGCGCAGCTCCCAGCCCAGCCCGTGGACGGCCGGCCGGGGCCGGAAGACGCCACCGGGCCGGCCGGAGGCGAAGGCCCCGCCACGGAGTCGGCCGCCGATGAGCATCCCGAGGACCTGACCGAGCGCCAGGCCGTGGTCATCGCTTACTCGGCAGACATCGAGGAAGTTGCGGCCATCGTGGAGCGTGGCTTCTCCGTGCTCGTCCGCTGCGAAAAGCTCCTGGTGGAGCACCTCGCGCGGGACATCGTCATCCGGTCGGGCCGGCCGAACGCCACGGTCCGGGTACCACAGGCGAGCGCGAGCAGCCAGGCGCAGTCCATGATCGGGAGCAATCGCCGGACCGAGCTGATGAACGCGCTCGAGTCCGCCGTCACCCACTGGACGCCCGGCGATGTCGTGGTCATTCCCCAGCTCGACCTGCTGGCCGGCGGGACCGATGCCTCGCTCAGCCCGGAAACCAGGGAAGTAACGGATCTTCTGTACGAGCACAGCGACCGGGTCATCCTGGCCTTCGCCGATCTGTCGCTCGTCATCCCGGAGGTCCTGGCCAACCGCTTCGCGGTGCGCAAGGACATGAACATACTGCCGCGCGAGGTGCTGACCGCCGACGGCGAGCCGGTGCCGGTCGGGCGGGCGCTGGTCACCCGCAGGGAGGCGGAGCTGTTCACCGGCTTCGACCCGGTGGTGCTCTATAAGCACGTCGCGGGCATGAGCGCGGTGCGGCTGCGTCACGGCATGATGTACGCCTATTACCAGCACCACGACGACGGGCCGCGGACTTTCGCGGAGCTGCTCACCGAACTGCGTTTCTTCAAGGCCACGCACACCTCGAGCGCCTTCGAGGTGCCCGAGGTCCGCCGTGACCGGATAGGCGGGTACGAGGACGTCAAGGCGGAGGTGGACCGCGCCCTGGCCATTATCAACAAGGCCGCGGCGGCCGAGCACGGCGTGCCGGAACATCTGCGCCATGACCTGATTCCGGGCGGCTATATCTTCTACGGGCCGCCGGGAACCGGCAAGACGCTGTTCGCCAAGATGATCGCCACCGAACTGGACGCCACCATCCTGGTCGTCTCCGGTCCCGAGATCACCGACATGTACGTCGGCGAGAGCGAGCGAAAGCTCCGCGGACTGTTCGCCGAGGCCCGGCGCAATGCCCCGTCGGTGCTGGTCTTCGACGAATTCGACTCCATCGCGGGAAAGCGCTCCGGCCGCGACGATGGCGGCAGCCGGGCGGGCAACGCGATCGTTGCCCAGTTGCTGACCGAACTCGACGGCTTCCGTCCCGAGGTGCCTGTCCTCATTATCGGCACCACCAACCGGATCGACATCATCGACGAGGCGCTGATGCGGCCCAGCCGGTTCTATCCGATCAAGATCGGCCTGCCCGGACTGGAGGCGCGGCGCGCCATCGCCAAGGTCCAGGCCGACTACTTCGGCGTGGAGGTCAGCGACGAGGTGCTGGACAAGATCGCGGTTGCCACTGACGAGATGAACGGGGACGAGATCCGCTCGATCTTCCGGGACGCGCGCTCGGACGAGCTCGTGGGCGGGCGCGGCAAGCCCGACGCGCGGCATCTCGGGCAGATCGTCGGGAAGCTGCAACGCTCCCGGCAGCAGCGTGACATGGAACGCGCGCCCGCGGCGGACCGGCGACACGCCGCCCGCGATCGCCGCGATCGCGTCCGGGACCGGCGGCCGCTCGGCGCGCCCGGCGGCGACGCGGGTGCGGCGGACGATGGCAGCGACGGGGGCGAGACACCGCAATGACGGGCCTGAGCCGGGACATCTTGGAACTTGCTCGCTTGTTCAAGGCCGAGCTCGACATGGTCAAGCGGCCGTTCGCCGGTCGCGACGAGGTCGTCGAACTGCTCGGAATCGCCGCCCTCTGCCGTGAGCATGTCCTGGTCATCGGCCCGCCAGGGACGGCCAAGACGAGGCTTCTCGAAGGCTTCTGCCAGATGCTGGCTACCCGGCCGTTCACCTACCTGCTGACGAGGTTCACCGAGCCCGCCGAGATCTTCGGGCCGATCGACGTCAAGCGGTTCCGGCAAGGCGTCTACGAGATCAACACCCGGGGGATGCTGCCGGAGGCACGTGTCGCATTCCTCGACGAGGTCTTCCAGGGCAGCTCGGCCATCCTGAACACCCTGCTCACGCTGATCAACGAACGCACTTTCCGCGACGGCCGCGACGAGGCGGGCGCGGACGAGCAAGGCAGGGAAACTCCGCTGGAGATCCTTGTCGGCTCCTCCAATGCGATCCCGGACGACGAGGCGCTCGCCGCCTTCAGCGATAGGTTCCTGCTCCGCTGCAACCTGGACTACGTGGCCGACGACGAGATGGAGCGCCTGCTCGAGCTCGGATGGCAGGCGGAACGCGGCCGGATCCAGGCCAGGGGACCAGCGGAGGCCGGGCTGTCCGCCGACCGCGTCGACCGGACCAGGGCGCCGTTCCCGTTTACCGACCTGTGGAGGCTGCAGCAGGCCGTGGCGGATGTCGATCTCGCCGGCATCCTCGACCCGTACCTGCAGATCCTGCGGGCCATCCGGGCCGAGGGCATCAGCTTCTCCGACCGGCGGGCGGTCCGGGCCCAGAAGGTGTTCGCCGCGTCCGCGCTGCTCGGCGGGCGCGGCAAGGCGGACGTCACCGACCTCGCCCGGCTCGCCTGCCTGTGGGCCGACAGCCGTGACGACGAATCGATGCGGCGGATCGTGGCCGAGCACGGGATCCCGGTGGCCGGGACCGTGACGCGGGTCCGCGAGTTGCAGGAGATCCTGGAGGTGGACCTGAACGACATTGCCGTCCGCCGTGAGCAGGTCCTCAGCGAGCACGACATGAAGAAGCTGATGCGCGAGACCAGCCGGCTCGCCGCCGAGGTCCGCCGGGACCATCCCCGCGAGGATGAGGCGCTCAAGCGAGTCCAGCAGGTGCAGCAGGACAACATCGCCCTGTTCCGCGAGCGATTTCCGCTAGGAGGTCTGGACTGATGTGCAATCCGCGCCGAGTACGCGTCCGCGCCACCCGGGTACTCGCCGAGGCATGGCAGCAGGAGGTCCGCCGGCAGGTGACCCGGACCGGGCGGACCACGGGTGAAGCCCGGGTTGTCGAGCCGCTGGGGCAGTCCATCGGCGGCATCACGCTGACCGCCCTCAACGGGGTGCTCGGCCGCGCCGAGGGATGGGAGCGCGGCGAGGACGGCGTGTTCCGTCACGCCCTGGACGGCGGGCAGATCAGCTTCGACCCGGCGACCCGGGTGCTGGAGATCGTCGCCCGGGTCTCGGCTGAGATAAGCGGGGTTGGCGAGGCCGTCACCGTGGTGCGGGCGCAGGCGAGCGGCACCATCGAGGAAGAGGGCGTGGGCACCTACTACGACGACGGCTGGGAAGGCCGCACCGAGCAGACCGCGCGGCGGGACGCCGAGGAAGACCTGCGGCGGTCTCTGGAGCGGGCCGAGGATGCCTTGCGCGACCGGGCGCGGCGGGCGGCCGAGGCCGAGGTGGGCGAGGACCTCGGTCGCCAGGCTGCCGAGCGGGCCGATGCCGAGCTCGCCCGGGTCGCGGCGGCCAGGGAACGCGAGCTGCGGCAATTGGCTGCCGATCGCCTCATGGCCGTGGGCGCCGAGGGCCGCACACGGTTCCACCAGGCTCTCGGGGAGGCCTATCAGGAGGCGATCCTGGCGTACGCCAGGAGCCGGAACGCTTCCAATGTCCGCCACAGTACGACGGACGGGGTCGTTGAAATCGAGTTCGAGATGCAGGCGTGAGGGGATCGCGGTGCGTGTCCGGGTGAGGTTCCGGTATAACGCCGAGTCCGGCGAGGTAGAGCTGTTCCAGGTGGACGACCTTCGCGACGGGCCGCGGGTCGCCGACCACGACGCCCGGCACGACCGGGCCGCACAGGAGGTCGCCCGGGTCATCGAAAGCAACGCGCTGATCGAGGAACTCTCACCGTCCCCGGAGACGGCCGCGCCGCGCGACAGCCATGGGCCCCAGGTGTCGCCGGAGCAGGAACGGGGCGATCAGCGGGCAGAGCCGCTCCATGAGTGATCGCGAGCTGTACCGGCTGGCGGCTCAGCTGTATACGCAGGCCGGGCTGGGAGGCGAGGCTGGCCGCTGCTACGGGCTCGCCGGAGAGTATCGCCAGGCGGCGGAGCGCTACGAGGCCTCGGGCGACTACTACCGGGCGGCCGCCGACTACGAGCGCGCCGGGCAGCCGGAGATCGGAGCCTGGCTTCTGGTCCAGGCCGCGGCCGATCCCGCAGCCGCTCGCGAGCTGATCTCGCGGCACGAATCCCCCGATGACCTGCGCCAGCGGCTGGTGCTGGCCTGCTGCGCGGTCGGCGAGGGGGCGAGCCCGGCATCGGTCCTGCCCGTCATCGAGGCCGTGTGCCTCGCGCAGGCCGACGAGCGGATCCCCTGGGATCCTGTCGCCGAGGAGTGGGCCGTGGCGCTCGGCGAGCGACTGCTCCGCTATGACCAGGTGGCGCTGGTGTTCGCGGCCGGGGTGCGCGGCCGCCGGCATGGTGCCGCCGAACGCTGGAAGAACTGGGCCAGGCGGCGGATGGACAGCGAACTGGTGATCCCCGCGCCCGCGCAGGAGGGAGGGACGGCGCGTGCCGCCACGTGACAGGGGCCGCGATCCCGTCGTCCGGCTGCGCCGGAGCACGGGCAGGCTGGTCGAGCAGGCACCCGCGGCCGGCCCGCAAGCCTCGCCGGCGCCGCGTGCCGCCGGTTCAGCCGGGGCCGCGGACGTCTACGGGCGGTTCAGCACCGCGGCATCCGCGCTGGTCTTCGCCGAGCAGACGCTGGGCAACCAGCCCGTCCGCGACACGCTCTGCCTGCGTGGCGACGTCGGGCCTGCGTGGTGGGTGCATCGCGAGATGCCGCTCGAAACGGCCCGGGAGGCGGCCTCGCTCGGCTCCGGGCAGATTTACCTGCGATCCGGCGGTGAGCTCAGGCTGGACCGAGGCTGGGGCTCGCCGGCCGGCATCGGACGCCCGGTACCCCTGGCCGCTCTGGAGCCCGTGGTGATGACGGAGGTCGTGCGGACCGCTGGCCTGCACCCCGCACCGTCCCCGCCGCTGAAATCCGCGGTCCTGCTGCTGCCGGGCCGGCTCGTGACCGGCATCGTCCGGCGTGCGCTGGATTTGCGGCTGACCACGACATACCGTCCGGTGACGCTCGGCCCGCTCTTGGACGACGGCGCGGATGGGCGCGCCGGTTATGCGGTCCGGCTGAGCTGCGGGAGGGAGCTGCCGCGGTCCCTGCTCGCCGCGCTGGACCGCAATCCGGCCATCCTCGTATGCCGGGAAGTCGGCGAGTCCGTCCTGCTCCAGTTCGGGAGGGCGGCCGCCCTGTCCGACTGGTCGCTCGCGACCCTGCCGGACGGCGATGGCCGCTGGGTCCTCGCCGACCCGGCCTATGGCTGCGCCCGGCTGGACGCCTCGAACGAGCCATCCGACGGCATCACCTTGTTCGAGCCATCCGAGCGCCACCGGCTGGCCGACGTCACCCCGGAAGCGGCCTGGACGGATCCGTCGCAGGCGCCCGGCGTGCCGGAGCCCGCCGAGCTGACCCTTGTGGCGGCCCCGGCCCGGGGCGCGGCCGTGGATGCCGCGCTGCTGAGCGACGCGGAACTGGGGTGCCTGCAGGACCTGCTGGCCGGCGAGCCCATCGCCGAGACCGCGATCCTGGTACCCGGGCGAGACCGGCACCTGCTCACCGCCCCGGGCGGCCTGCTGCAGGAACTGCCGGTCGGCGAGCCGCTGAACTGCGTGGGCCCGGGCAGCCTGTACGTCCCGCTGGGCTACCGCACGGATCCGCTGCTGCCGGCGACGGCCCGTGGCGCGCTCTTCCCCACCGGCCCGAAGACCGCGGTTGTCCTGCTCCCGGACGAGGTCCTGGCCTTCGACCTCGAGAAACGATGTCCGGTCTGGCGCGTGTGGGCGGGTCCGGCTCCGCACGTGGACCGGCAGCTGCCGCGGTCCGCGGTGGCCGAGCTCACGGCCATCGACCAGGAACTCGATCTCCCCCATGCGCGGCGTCCGGGCGGCCGCCTCAGCTGGTTCCTGCGTCCGTTGTCGGGGTCCGTGGGTCCTGACGACTGGGAGCGTCAGGCCTACGAGGCGGAACTGGCTCGCGACTGGCTGACGGCGGCCCAGCTTCTCGCCCAGCACGGCCAGCCAGAGCAGGCCGCCCGGCTGTATGAGCGCGCCGCCGAGGAAGCCTGAGCCCGTGCGCTCGCGACAGCCTCCGGATGCGGCCCTGCGGGCCTGGGCGGCGGCTCACGCCGGCAGCGTCATTGCGGGCGAGACGGCGCTGCGGCGAGCCGCAGCGCAGGTGCCGTGGACACCGGACGCTCCGATCCGGACCACCGCGCACAAGGTCAGGACCATCGAGATCAGGTCGGCGATCAGCGCGGCACCGGCGGTCCTGCCGGACGGCGGCATGCTGCTGCCGGTCTCGGGCTTCCTCGATCCCACGCGCATCTACGGCGGGGACGACGGCTCGGTCCTGCATACCCTCCTCGATCGTCGGCCCCCTACCAGCACCGGGCGGTATGTCCACGCGGCCTGCGTGGTGCTGCCGGACGGCGATGTGCTGCTGGGCACGACAAGCACCAGCGGGAACGCCTACGTCTGGGACGCCCGCCGGGGCACTTTGCGGCGCACCCTGAGCGGTCATGAGCCGGGGCCGTTGGGCGTCGCCTGGGCACTGCCGCCCGACGGCCGCCCGCTCCTGGCCGTCATAAGCGACCGTTCCGGGTCCGTCCGGGTATGGGATGGCCGAAGCGGGGCGGCCCTGTACACCCTCGCCAATGAAGATGACGCCCGCGGCTACCACCGCCCCGTAGCGTGGGCCGTCCTCGCCAGCCGCCGGACGCTGCTGACATGCGGGAGTCCCAGCGGGATCGTCCGGACATGGGACGTGCGCGACCGTTCGGTCGCGCACGCCTTCCAGCATCCCGAGCCCGTGCAGGGGCTGGACTGGGCGGTGCCGCGCGACGGCGCGCCGATGCTGGCGACGGCCTGCGACGACCACGCGGTGCGGATATGGGACGGCCACGCTGGCACGTGCCTTTTCACGCTCAGCGGCTTCGCCAGCGTGTCGTGGCGGGTCCGGTGGGCGGTGCTGCCGGACGGGCGGCTGCTGCTGGCGGCGGGAGGAAGGGACAGGAACCTGACCGTCTGGAATGGCCGGACCGGGGAACTCCTGCTAACGCTGGACGGGCAGCGGGAGGTCCGGGACATCGCCTGGGCGCAGCTGCCGGACCGGAGCCTGCGGCTCATCACCGCGTGCGCGGACGGCGTGCACGTGTGGCAGGTCGACGTCGATCCGCCGGTACCGCCTCCGGTGCCCGCGGC
>JASHUI010000123.1:0-3083 GCA_030040095.1 Streptosporangiaceae bacterium
CCGACCGCCACCGCGGTGCGACCTGGGCGGACCTGGGCGGGAATGCCTGAAGACAGCATGAAATCCGGCTGAATTAGTTGCCGGAGTCTGGGTACGCCTTACTAGAAGATGGTTCCGGAAATGATCCTCATGGGCCATGCGGGCCAGGAAGAATGCCCCTTAGCCTGATCTCAGGTGGTCGCGGATCCGCTCGGCGAGGGAGGTGGGCGCGTTGCGAGAGCACTTGGACCTGCGCGTCCACGATCGGGTCGCGCTGGACGAGATCGAACTGTACGCCGAGGTCCTGAGCGCTGTGGCCGCGACCGACCGGCCGCTCACCCCCGAGGAACTCGACCAGGTTCTCGGGGTGCGGCCCGTGGCGGGCGCTTCGGTCTGCTCGAGCTGATCCTCCGGCTGTTCCCCCGTCCGGCCCGTTCCAGCTCGGTCCTGCTCATCCCGCTCGTCCGGGGTGCGCGAACATCACGTCGGTGTCCCAGTGGGTGAAGCCGAGCGACTCATACAGCCGGATGGCCGGGGTGTTCGACTCGTCGACGTACAGCATCACCTGGAACAGGCCCTGGTCGCGCAGATAGCGCAGGCCGACCAGGGTGAGCGCGCGGCCGAGTCCCGAGCCGCGCTCCTCGGGAGCGACGCCGACGACGTAGACCTCGCCGATGGGCTCGTGCGCACGGTCGGCCGCGCCGGTGGTGGTCTCCGCCTCGCCCGGAACCGCGTCCGTTCGGCCGTGGATCTTGGTCCAGTGGAACCCGACCAGCTTCCCGTCCCGCTCGGCCAGGAAGAACCCGTTCGGGTCGAACCAGGGCTCCCGCTCGCGGAGGTCAAGATCTTCGCGGGTCCAGGCGCCCTGTTCCGGATGGCGGGCGAAGGCCCGGGCGTTGAGATCGGTCCACGCCTCCTCGTCCCGGCCGATCACGAACGTCCGGATCGTGACGCCCTCGGCGATCTGCGGCCGGTCCAGCCGTGTCTGCAGCGACCGGCGCATCTGCCACAGGGAGCGCACCCGCTGAAACCCGCCCGCGGCGGCCAGCCTGGTCGCGGCGGGCAGGTCGCCGTGCGCCCACAGCCGCAGCGGCCGGTCGCCGGCCTCGGCGACGAGTGCGCGAAGCAACTGGAGGCCCAGTCCCTGCCTGCGGTGCGCTGGATGGATGACGAGTTCGCCGCTCGGTCCCTCGACCGGGTCCGTCGGGTCCAGGTGGGCGTACCCGGCCAGCTCGCCCCCGTGGACGAGCAGCAGGTTGCGGGACCGCGGGTCGCCGCCGTACCGGAGGTGGAGCATGACGTGCTCGGATAGCGGCCCCACGCCGTCCTCCTGTGCGGTGGCCCGGACCAGCGCGCGCACGGCCAGTGATTCGGTCTCGTCCAGGCGTCCGTGAACGCTGATCTCGGGCGCTTCGGGTGCCTCGGGCGTCTGTGGCGCGGTGCTGCCCGGGTGAGACTCGGGGTGATCAGGCTCGGGGCGATCAGGCTCAGGACGATCAGGCTCGGGGCGATCAGGCTCGGGGCGTTCAGACCCTGGCATGGGCGGCACGCGCCTCTCGTGAGTCAAGGTTGCGCCGCTCGCCGTCGTCGCGCTCGCCCGTGTTGCTCTCGTCGCCCCTGACCGGGACGAAGCGGTAGCCGACGTTGCGGACGGTGCCGATCAGCATCTCGTGGTCGGCGCCGAGCTTGGCTCGCAGCCGGCGGACATGCACGTCGACGGTCCGGGTGCCGCCGAAGTAGTCATAGCCCCACACCTCCTGGAGCAGCTGGGCCCGGGTGAAGACCCGGCCCGGGTGCTGGGCCAGGAACTTGAGCAGCTCGAACTCCTTGAACGTCAGGTCGAGCGAATGGCCGCGCAGCCGCACCGAGTAGGTGGACTCGTCGATGACCAGGTCGCCGGAGCGGATCTCGCCGGACGCGGCGGGAGCCATCCTGCCGATGGCCAGCCGCAGCCGGGCGTCGACCTCGCCCGGACCCGCCGTATGCAGGATCACGTCGTCCGCACCCCAGTCGGCGGTGACCGCGGCCCACCCGCCCTCGGTCACGACGGCCAGGACCGGCACGGTCATCTCGGCGCCCCGCAGCAGGCGGAGGAGGCGCCTGACCTGCACCAGGTCTCGCCGGGCGTCGACCACGACGGCATCAACGCCGGACCCGCCGTTGGCCGCGGCGGCCGTCGCCGGCCCGGTCCGGATGACGTGGGCCAGCAGGCTCAGCGAGGGCAGGACATCGGCGGCAGGCTCGGGTGCGTCAGTGAGCAGCAGCACAGTGCTCAACCGCCACCTCCATCCCGCGGACTCATCCGCGGGAGGCTGCTCTGACTCCCGCCATGGCCCGGGGCTCGCGCTGCCCGGGTCCGTCATGGGTAAGGATAGGTCATGGCCATCGTGACCCTCCGCTATTGGGCGGCGGCAAAGGAAGCTGCGGGGATCGCCGAGGAGACGATCGACGCCAGGACGCTCGCCCAGGCGCTGGCCGCGGCGCGCGGCAAAGTAGGGCATAACGGTCAGGCCGAGCAGGACTCGCGGCTGAGCGCGGTGCTGGCCCGATCGTCGTTCCTGATCGATGGCAACCCAGTGGGGAGCCGGGCGCGCGATTGCGTCGTGCTGGACGAGGCCTGCGTGATCGAGGTGCTGCCCCCGTTTGCCGGAGGCTAGACCGGCTAGACCGGCTAGACCGGATACAGGTCGGCGGTGACGGGGTACTGGCGGCCGCTGGGCGTGGTCCAGACCAGGACGCCTGGCCGGGGCTGGGCCAGGCGCCAGCCGGGGGCTTGCTTGGTCTGGTGGTGCCGGCGGCAGAGCGGATGAAGATTGCACTCGCAGGTGCGGCCGCCTTGGTGGAACGGGATGGTGTGGTCGTCGTCGCAGCGGCGGGCGGACCGTCGGCAGCCGGGGAAGCCGCAGCGGGGGCTGCGGGTCTTGATCCGGTGGCGGAGTATCCGGCTGGGCTGGTAGCCGTCGGATTGGTGGCGGTGGTCGCAGGTGGTGGTGGCGAGCGGGGTGATCGTGATGGCGGCCAGCCAGGCGCGCTGGCTGGTGGCGGTGTGCTGGGCGGGGGGGCCGGGTCCGGCGCGGGCGCAGCCGTGGGCGATGGGGCGGCCG
>JASHUI010000124.1:0-4093 GCA_030040095.1 Streptosporangiaceae bacterium
CGTCGGTCCACTCGACCGGCACCACCGCGTCGGCGCCCGGCGGCAGCAGCGCGCCCGTCATGATCTTGATGCAGTTACCACGGGCGAGCTCGTGCCGGCCGGTATTGCCGGCCGCCACCTCGGCGACGACCGGCAGCATGACCGGCCGGTCGGCCGTGGCCCCGGCCACGTCCGCGGCGACCACCGCGTACCCGTCCATCGCCGAGTTGTCGAACGGCGGGAGCGGCCAGGCCGCGGTGACGTCCTCGGTCAGCACCGCGCCGTCGGACTCGTCCAGGCCAAGCTCGAGCGGCGGCACCGGGCGGATGGCCGCGAGCACCTCGGCCAGGTAGCTGTCCACCGACTGCATCGCGGACTGCCCGGTCCGTTCGGTGACGGTCATCGCGGCTCGCCCTGGCCGGTCACGGCAGCCTGGCCAGGTAGTCACGGAGCCATGGCACGAACTCGGGCGCGATGTCCGGGCGCTCGCAGGCGAACTGGATCTGGGTGCGCAGGTAGTCCACCTTGTTGCCGGTGTCGTACCGCCGGCCGCGGAACAGGACCCCGTGCACGCCGCCGCCGTCCGCGCGGGTGCCGCGGTCGCCCTCGGCCAGGGTCCGCAGCGCGTCGGTGAGCTGGATCTCGCCGCCGCGTCCCGGGGGAGTGTCCCGCAGCACCGCGAAGATCGCCGGGTCGCAGACATAACGCCCGATAACGATCCAGTTGGACGGCGCCTCGCCCGGCGGCGGCTTCTCGACCAGATCGGTCACCACGACCACGTCGTCGGCGTCGGTGGGTTTGATCGACGCGCAGCCGTACGAGGACACCTGATCGGGCTCGACCTCCATCAGCGCCACGACGCTTCCGCCGAACTGCTTCCTGATGTCGATCATCCGGCGCAGCAGCGGGTCGCGGCGGTCGATCAGGTCGTCGCCGAGCAGCACCGCGAACGGCACGTCGCCCACGTGCTCGGCGGCGCACAGCACGGCGTGGCCCAGGCCGCGCGCGGCGCCCTGCCGGACGTAGTACATCTCGGCGAGCTCGCTGGACGCCTTGATCAGCGCTAGCCCCCCGATGTCCCCCTTGGCCTCGAGCGCCTCCTCGAGTTCCTTGTTGCGGTCGAAGTAATCCTCTATCGAGCGCTTGCCGCGGCCGGTGATCATAAGGACGTCGCGCAGGCCGGCCCCCACGGCCTCCTCCACCACGTACTGGATCGCCGGCGTGTCGACAACCGGCAGGATCTCCTTGGGCGCCGCCTTGGTCACGGGCAGGAAGCGGGTGCCGAGACCCGCTGCCGGGATGACGGCCTTGGTCACCTCATCCTTGGCGCTGGCTGTTGTATCGGCCATGCTGAGAACCCTAGCCGTAAGCCGGAGGAAGCCGTGAACTGCACTGACCATGACGAGGTCGCGCTGCGGTCACGGAAGGTTGCGCTGCGGCGTCAGCTGGCGGCTCAACGCCAGAAGACAAACGATTTTGAACGCCACGTCTCGGGGCGATCCCTGCGCGATGCGGTGCTCTCGCTGCCGGAGATTCAGATGGCCGGGACCGTGGCCGCCTACGTGTCGGTGGGCACCGAGCCGCAGACCCGCGGGCTGATCTACGCGCTGTGGAAGCGCGGGACCTACGTGCTGCTGCCGCTCCTGCTGGCCGACCACGAGCTGGACTGGGCCTCCTACGAGGGCCCCGACTCCCTGGCCGCGGGGCCGCACGGGCTGCTCCAGCCGACCGAACCCCCGCGCGGCGTGCACGCGGTGACCAGCGCGGACCTGGTGATCGTGCCGGCTCTCGCGGTGGACAGGGCCGGCATGCGCCTGGGCCGGGGCGGGGGCTCCTACGACCGGGCCTTGGCCCGGATCGGCGCCGCGGTACCCACCGTGGCGTTGATCTACGATCACGAGCTTGTCGAGGAGGTTCCGGCCGGCCGTCACGACCAGCCGGTGCGGATGGTGGCCCGCCCTGGGCAAGGAATCACCAGGCTCCGCTAGCTGTTGCTACCATCTAGCAGTCACACGCGGCGAGTGCCAATGCCGCAGAGGGAGGAACCGTGCCGACGTATCAGTACGCCTGCACCGATTGCGCAGATCGGCTCGAAGTAGTGCAGAAGTTCAGCGACGAGTCGCTGACCGTCTGCCCCACCTGCGGCGGCAAGCTTCGCAAGGTCTTCTCCCCGGTCGGCATTGTGTTCAAGGGGTCCGGGTTCTACCGGACCGACAGCCGCGCCAGCCAGAAGAGCGGCGAGCTCGCGGGGGCCTCGGCCAACGGGACGGGCGGGTCCGACGGCAAGAAGCCGGACGCCGCTTCCTCCTCGGGCGACAAGTCGGGCTCGGGCGACAAGAAGAGCGGCGACAAGAAGGGCGGCGACAAGGTCGGCAGCTCCTCGTCGTCTTCGGCTCGTTCCGCGCCCTCGTCCGGTTCGTCCTCGGGCTCTTCCTCCTCCGGATCTTCCGGTTCCTCTGGCTCGAAGGTCGCCTGACCTGCCATGGCCAGCCTGGCCAGCATCGGCGTGATCGGCGGCTCGGGACTGTATGAGTTCCTCGACGCCGTCGACGAGATCGTGGTCGATACCCCGTACGGGGCGCCGAGCGACCCTCTGGTCATCGGCGAGGTGGCCGGCCGCCGGGTCGCGTTTGTTCCCCGGCACGGCCGTGACCACCGGTTCCCGCCGCACCGCATCCCCTACCGCGCCAACCTCTGGGCCCTGCGCTCGATCGGCGTCCGACAGGTGCTGGCGCCGAGCGCGGTCGGCTCGCTGACCATGGATTACGGGCCCGGAACGCTGGCCGTGCCGGACCAGCTCGTGGACCGCACCTCGGGCCGGGCGCAGACGTACTACGACGAGGGCGGCGCCGTCCACGTCGCGTTCGCCGACCCCTACTGCCCGGTGGGGCGTTCCTACGCGGTGACCGCTGCGCAGGAACTCGGCTGGGCCCCGGTGTCGTCGGGCACCCTCGTGATCATCGAAGGCCCGCGCTTCTCCACCCGGGCGGAGTCGCTCTGGTACGCCGCGCAGGGCTGGACGTTGATCGGTATGACCGGGCACCCCGAGGCGGTGCTGGCCCGGGAGCTGGCCCTCTGCTACACGACCATCGCCCTGGTCACCGACACCGACGCGGGCGTCGAGGAGGGCGAGGGGGTCACCCAGGCCGAGGTGTTCCGGGTGTTCGCCGAGAACATGGCCGGGCTCAGGGACGTGCTGATGAAGATCATCGAGGGCTTGCCCGAGGAGCGGAACTGCCCGTGCCCGCACGTCCTCGACGGCATCAAGCTGCCTTTCAGCCTGCCCTGATCTCTACCAGTCCCGGTAGGACAGTCCCGGCAGTCCGGTCAGTCTCGGTTGTCCGTTCAGTCAAGGTCGCCGTGCTCGATCCGGGCCAGCCGGCGTTCCCGGACCAGCTGGTCGAACTCGTGCTCCACGTCGACCCGGCCCGGGGCCAGCGCGGCGAACACCCCGGTCACGTCGCGCATGCTGACCACCCCGACCAACCGGCCGCCCGCCACCACCGGCAGGTGCCGGATCCAGCGCACGGCCATCTCCCTGGCCGCCTCCTGCAGCGGCATGTCCGGCGGCACGGTGAACGGGTCCGCGGTCATCACCTCGTCCACCGAGCTGCGGTCGGGGTCCGCGCCCAGCGCCACGGCCCGGAGCAGGTCACGCTCGGTGATGATCCCGGTCAGCCGCCCGTTCTCGGTAATCAGCAGCGAGCCCGTCTGCTGCCGCCACATGTGCTCCGCCGCCGATCGGAGGCTGTCGCCGGGCGACTCCGTGACCGTCGCCTGCGTCATCACGTCCTGAACCTGCACCGCACCCGCTCCTCAGCCTCCGCCCCGTGGCCCCTTCATTGCCGCCTGGCGTCCCACCCTACGGGTCGCGGCCGGCCCCGCGAGGGCCACTGACCGGTTACGCTTGACCGGGCCAGCAGGTTACCTGCGGCGCCCGGCCAGGTCGGCCCCGATAGCTCAGTGGACAGAGCAACTGCCTCCTAAGCAGTAGGTCGCGCGTTCGAGTCGCGCTCGGGGCGCACAGTGCGGCACTTAGGCCAGCAGCTGCCTGCCTCGTTGACATCACAGATCGGCCATGCCAGCTTCTGGTCGCATGGTGCCCGACATGTAC
>JASHUI010000125.1:0-2500 GCA_030040095.1 Streptosporangiaceae bacterium
GCGGGCCGGTTCACCGCGGGCCGGGCCACGGCTGGCCAGGACAGTGCTAGCCAGTACGGTGCTAGCCAGTACAGTGCTGGCCAGGCCGGTGCAGGCCAGGCTGACGGAACGCGGGCCGCGGACGGCTGGGCTCCCTCACCCCCGGACCGGCCGGCCACGGCGCTGCGGCGCGACCTGACCGACGAACCCGCCGACGACGGGCACACGATCTACGTCGACCCCTGGGCCGGGGCCGGAGACGAGAGTTCCGCCAGCACCCGGTCCGCGAGGGCTCCGGGCCCGTCGTCGCTTCGCTAGCCGCGGGGCCTCGGCGCCGGCGCTGCCCGCCGGTCGCTATCCGCCGATATTCACCGAGCGGTGCAGTTGGTTCTGGCAGGCTTGCACGGCGCTCTGAGTGTTCGCGCTGTTCATGCAGTGGGAGAACGAGTTCAGCTGCTGCCAGAACGCCGCGAAGAAGATCAGGACCAGTGCACCGAGCACCGCGCCAAGGGCGCCGAGCACCGTCCCCGCGATCGCCCCGCGCGGGCGCATGGTGACCGACTGGCGCGCCTTCCGCAGCGCCGTCACCCCGAACCAGCACGCGGTGATGCCGACCAGCACGCCGAACACCACCAGGTAGATGGCCCGGGCGTAGTTGGATCCGATGCCCAGCAGGCTGAGCAGGCTCAGCACGCCCAGGATCAGCGCGGCTACCGCCCGATGGCGCACGAGCTGCTCCGGCGGTCGCAGCGACCGCCCGGGCCGGGCCTGGCGCCTCGGGCCGGGCCCGCCGGGCTGACGCCGGTCGTTCCAGCGGCGGAACGCGTCGGGCGGGGCTCCGGGCGGAACTCCAGGGGGCGGCACCTGGCCGGGCCCGCCGGGCGGGGTTCCGGGAGGAGACCCGGGTGGGGCTTCCGGCGGCGTCTGACCGGCCCAGCCGGGAGGAGGTCCGGGCGGGGCCCCCGGCGGCAGCGCCTGACCGGGCCAGCCCGGCGGAGGCGGGGGAGGAGGCGGAGCGCCTCCCGGCGCCGGGGCCAGGCCCTTCCCGTCCGGCTGCCGGGGAAAATGCAGGCGCGGCAGCTCCGGCTGCTTCTCCTTCCCCTCCGGCTGGTCGGGAAGGCGCACCGGTGGCCACTGACTCTGGTCTGCTGGCAGGGCCGGGTCCTCTCTGACGATCTGGCCGCGGCTGCTTGATGCGGCCCTCCCTTATTTCACCATCTCCGGCGACCGGCGCACGCCTTAGCCGCGCCAGCCGCCGCGGCAAGCGGCGGCAGCCCGCCAGCCGCACCGGCCGCCACCTTGTACGCTGATGCTTCCCACATGTTTTCAAGGTCCACCATCACGGGACCCGGCCCACACAGGGAGCCTCCGTCAGTCCGTCGCGAGTCAGTCCGTCACGATTGGTCGTGCTGGTATCGGGCGCCGGAACCAACCTCCAGGCACTCCTGGACGCGTGCGCCAGCGAGCGCTACGGGGCGCGGGTGGTCGCGGTCGGCTCCGACCGGAGCGGCATCACCGCCCTGGCCCGGGCGGAGGCGGCCGGAGTCGAGACGTTCACGCTGCCGGTCCGGGACTTCCCGTCCCGGCCGGACTGGGACCGGGCGCTCACCAAGGCCTGCGCCGGCTTCGAGCCGGACCTGATCGTGCTGGCCGGCTTCATGAAGCTGGTCGGGGCGGACTTCCTGGACCGGTTCGGCGGCCGGGTCATCAACACCCACCCGGCCTTGCTACCGTCGTTTCCCGGCATGCGCGGCGCCGGCGACGCGCTGGAGCACGGGGTCAAGGTCTCCGGGTGCACCGTGTTCCTGGTCGACGCCGGGACCGACAGCGGCCCGATCATCGCCCAGGCGCCCGTTCCCGTTCACGAGGACGACGACGAGGCCAGCCTGCACGAGCGGATCAAGGTCGCCGAGCGGGCCCTGCTGGTCGAGACCGTGGGCCGGATGGTCCGCGACGGATGGTCCGTCCAGGGCCGGAAGGTGAGGGTCGGCGCGTGACCAAGGTGGCCATCACCCGGGCGCTGATCAGCGTCTACGACAAGACCGGCCTGGCCGAGCTGGCCCAGGCCCTGCACCGGGCCGGGACCGAGATCGTCTCCACCGGCAGCACGGCCACCGCGATCGAGGCGGCGGGAGTGCCGGTGACCAGGGTCGAGGACGTCACCGGATTCCCCGAGTGCCTGGGCGGGCGGGTCAAGACGCTGCACCCGGCGATCCACGCCGGCCTGCTCGCCGATACCACGCGCCCAGAGCACCGGGCCGAGCTCGATCGGGTGGGAGTCGTCGCGTTCAATCTCCTGGTCTCGAACCTGTACCCGTTCCAGCGGACCGTGGCGTCGGGAGCTGATCCGGCGGAGTGCGTCGAGCAGATCGACATCGGTGGCCCGGCGATGGTGCGCGCGGCGGCGAAGAACCACGCCAGCGTCGCGGTCGTGACCGACCCCTCGCAGTACCGGGCGTGGCCGAGGCCGTGGCCGGCGGCGGGTTCACGCTGGAGCAGCGGCGGCGGCTCGCGGCCCGGG